>CAZZHJ010000094.1:0-8579 GCA_964653815.1 uncultured Lachnospiraceae bacterium | reverse complement strand
ATAAAAATACTAGATGGAGGATTTGCCATGGATCTGGAAGGAATAGGTGTCAGGATAAGAAAAAAGAGACTGTCAAAGTCAATGACGCAGGAAGAATTGGCGGAACGGACCAATTTAACCGTTGCATATATCGGTATGATTGAACGGGAAGAGAGAACTCCCAGTCTGGAAACCTTTATTCAGATTGCAAATGAATTAAATGCCACAGCGGATGAATTATTATGTGAAACCCTTCAGAAGGGATATCTGCTTAGGCTTCAAAAATATGAAGAGAAATTTTCTTCCCTTAACCGGAAGGAACTAAAAAAGGTATATGCCGTTATGGATGCCTTACTGGAAATGCCCTAGCCTCAGTCTATACAATTAGTTGAGGTTTATCTCTTTGCAAAACCGGATGGAACAGGTAAAATAGTGAAAAACAGTGTCCATACGCAAAGAGAAAGGCATGTACCAATGAAAAAAATATTGATTCTTGAGGATAATGATGTTGCGGTTGAAGCATTAAAAAGTATCATTAAGGGTATTGACGGAAGTGCGGAAATAGCTGCATTTAAAAGTGTGCCGGACACGCTGGAATCTATTATAAAAGAAGATTTTGATTTATTCATTGTGGATATTGTACTGGATCGGAAAAATCCCAATGATGCTTCCGGACTGGACTTTATCGGATTGCTCCGGGAAATTAAGAAATATGATTTTACACCGGTTATTATTATCACGTCTATTGTCGATTCAAAATTATATGCTTATGATACGTTAAATTGTTTCAGGTATATAGAAAAACCCTATGACAGTGAACAAGTAAAAACAGCAATAAAAAAAGCGTTTCAAATGCCGCAGAAGCGCATAGAGGATAAATATATACATTTAAGGGATGAAGCTACTGTCCAGGCATTTAAAACAAAAGAGATTGTATACATCTATTATAGTGACCGGAAACTGACAATCAGAAGTGTAAATGGCATGTCCTGTTTTTATTATAAATCTATCAGGGAATTAAAAAAACAGTTGGGGGACAGCTTTTTTTTTCAGTGTAACAGAAATACGCTGGTAAACAGAAGACATATTCTAAAACTGGATATACAAAAGAATCAAATTGTGTTAAAAAATAATTATGGGAAATTAGCAGTAGGTCGTATTTACAAAAGACAATTGGTAGAGGAATTTACAAATGATTGAACGGGTTTATTTATTATTCGAAATTTTAGCAATTATATTGGGACTGTGGGCATTGCATGGTACAAAAAAGAAACCGACTATTGCAACGCTTTTCTATGTATGCCTTGAATTGATTGTTGTATCATCTGTTGAACTGGGATGGTTGCCGCAATTATTCTCACATTTATTGTATTTTGGGATTATTGTTTTATGTATTTTTGAATTTAATGATAAGTTGTATGAAGCATGCATTTATTTTGCACTGGATATAATTATGAGTGGTTTGATACAAATATTTTGTGCTCTGCTTTGTTTCCTGTTGCTTCAAACCTTATACGCGGATATGATAATAAGCCTGTTGATAAATATTTTCACGTTTATAATTATATTAATAATATATTTAAAAATGGATTTGCATAAATATGTGGAAGTCATATTGAAAAATAGTCTGATTGGAAAAATTATTTTAATCTGCGGAGGATTTATCGTTATATATATGTTTGTCATTTGTAGAAAGGATATGCAGATATATTGGAAAGATGCTGTAATGATGGCAGTTTTCGGACTTTTGGTCTTTTCAATCCTATTTCAATGGCAAAAAGAAAAATGGATGAACAAACAGAAAGCGGAGGAATTAAAGTCATATCAGAAATATAATCTGATTTATAAGGATTTAATCAGTGATGTAAGACGCAGGCAGCATGAATTTAACAATCATGTACAGGCAATTTTCAGTATGAATCTTTTGGCAGAAAATTTAGAAGACTTAATAGACAGGCAAAATGAATACTGCACCAAGATGATGGCGAACAATACGCCCAATAAGCTGTTAAGACAAGACATTCCATCGGTATTTGCCGGATTTTTGTATACGAAGATTACCCAGGCGGAAAATAAAAAGATTACAGTAAAATATAGAATCAGTTTGAATAATATAGAGGAATATATTTCTTTCCTGGACTTGGTTGAGATAACTGGCAATCTTTTTGATAATGCCATGGAGGCTATGGCGGAATGGGATGGAAAGAAGATAATAGAATTTGGTATTTATCAAAGAGAGGAAAGCCTGGATATTGAAATATCCAATCCCTATTCTAAGAAAGAATCGGAGAAACCGGAAGATATGCTGGAAGAAGGCAAGAGCAGTAAAGGCGAAGGACGAGGCTTGGGCTTAGCCAATGTGAAAAAGCTAGTGGATAAGTATCATGGTTCTCTGGATATTAAAATGATCGAGAAAATAGATGCGGAGTATATTATTTTTAGAATTAAAATGCAATTATCATAATTAAAAACGGGATCGTCATAGGATGGCGGTCCCACTTTTAATGTGCTAGATTTCAGGGAATTTTGGTTCTCCAAATAGTAAAAAGGAAAAATGTCCAATTCTTATGATAGCTCCGTAAGCGAGGCAGAAACTAATCAGATACTTTCCCGTAGAGTTGAAGAATTTAAGAAGTTTGGTTTTCATGCAACAGTCTCCTTTCTTTCATATATTTTAAGCCTTTAGCAACAGCTAACTGTAATGAATGAAAAATAATAATCCAAAAACCTGTAGTCAAGAGATAATTTGGAGGAAAAAGGTACAGTACAATTAAATAAATAAATATCACTAAGAAAGTGTTGAACTGTAAGTATTTGAAAAAGCTTGTATCTTTCATTTGGCATTGTTCGCTCCTAATGGGTCCGATGCAATAATTTACCATAATGCATAATAATAGAACAAAAAGCATGATTGGTTTTGGTATAATCAAAAGTGAAGGCATTAGATAAATGGCTGCCAGAAATGTGCCAAAAGAAAATAATAAGCATGTTGTATAATGTTTTAAATGAAGTCCACCCTGGTTACCCCTAAGCAGAACCAACAGCAGCATATCAAACAGAAACACAGTCGTTTTTCCCATAAAAGCGAAAAAAACCAAAAAAAGCGCTATTTTTGAAATGTCATAAAACAGGGCAGTAAATGAAAATTTCAAGTAAATCCTGTCCCGTTCAGACAAAGAATAAGCCGATTGAATTTTATCCAGAATCATTTCCATAACTCCACCTATTCCCTTCCCAATAGTTGAATAAAATTGTATAGTAATAAAAGTTAAAAAATTCTATTTTTAGCATATATTGCATAATATGGATGAGAAAATTTGATTTTTACATTTTTTTATGTTGATTTATGACGGTATAATAAGAAACTCTGGTATTTGAGGGGGAAACTCTGGGGCAGGCAGGGCGGTAAAAAAGGCGCAGGGGGATAAAATCTTTTCTTTCTTTAATGCTTTGTGGAGAACATTAGTTTTTCTTAATGTTCCGTCCACCCCCAGCAATTCTCCAACAGGACGTTGGAGAACGGCATATATGCCGTTTGCGTCCGTTATCAATTCTCTGAGCCGGAACATTTAGAAAATCTTATGTTCGTAAGACCGCATTAAAGAAAGAAAAGATTTTATCCCCCTGCGCCTTTTTTACCACCCTGCCTGCCCCAGAGTTTCCCCCTTAAATACCGAACATCCAATATTAAATAGGAGTGATTCACATGACAAGAGCAGAACTGACAAAATTAAATATAGGAGAAAATCTGGACCATCTAATGAATTTAGACCCCAGAGGCTACGGCATATGCCGCATTCTTTACAAAAACAGCCGGTCATACACCCAAAACCCCCTGACCGTCCACGCTGCCGAACAGCTCCTCCAGACCCTCCATGCAAAAGCCCCCGTTTACATCATTACAGGCTTTATCCTCGCCCCCTTTAACCAGCCCGAAACCGACGGGGCAATCGGCTCTGTACTATTAGCAAGGGCGTTGATTCTTGCCGCAGATGCCAAACCCATCCTCATCTGTCCGGAAGATGCAAAAAAAGCCATTGCTAATTGTGCCGCATCCATAGGACTGCAGGTCTTTGAAACCCCGGAGGAAGTAATGTCAAATCCCCTTTCCATAGGCGTTATCCCCTTTACAAAAGAAAAAAAGGAAGCCCAAAATCAGGCGGAGGACATAATCAGCAGATTCCGCCTGCCCTCGGCAGTGATAGCCGTAGAAGCCCCCGGAGCCAATGCCGAAGGAGAATATCATAATGCCGCAGGACAAAACGTAACGCCCCTGGAAGCCAAATCCGACACACTGTTTTGCCTTCTCCGTCAAAAAGGTGTCATGAGCTTGGCAATCGGCGATCTGGGAAACGAAATCGGTATGGGAACCATCGGAACTGGCATCAGGAAAAACATTCCCTATACGGATAAAGGAGAATGCCGCTGTGGCTGCAAGGGAGGCATTCTGGCAGCGTCAGAAGCGGACTGCATCATTACAGCCACCACATCGGACTGGGGATGCTACGGACTGATCGCCGCACTGGCTTACCTCAAAAGAAATATGGAAATCATGCATACAGGAGAAACGGAAGCAAAAATCATAGATACAGCCTGTAAAAACGGCCTCATTGACATGAATGGACCGGGCATACAGGGAATTGACGGTTTTCACGTGGAAATGAATGCGGAAATCGTCAGTCTAATGCGCTCCTGTGTAGAATATGCCATAAATTATGAAAAAACGGGCGGACATTGGTTTGACGGAGTAATAAAGAAGATGGATTTATAATTTTTTAATAAATAAATCGGTTTAAGTTGTTGACAATAGAAATAGGTAGTGATATCTTAGGTAAAGAAAGGTATTAGCACTCTGTTTGGTTGAGTGCTAACAAAAGCAGAAATCCACATGAAGTATCCGGCAAAAGAGGATAACAGCAGGAAACGGAAGGCGGAAGGGGTGACGGCGTGGAACTGGATGAAAGAAAAATGAAAATCTTGCAGGCAGTCATTAAGAATTATTTAGAGACCGGCGAACCGGTGGGAAGCCGCACGATTTCCAAATATACTGATTTGAACCTAAGCTCTGCCACCATCCGTAATGAAATGGCAGATTTGGAGGAAATGGGTTATATTATCCAGCCCCATACCTCCGCAGGAAGGATTCCCTCTGATAAAGGCTACAGGCTCTATGTAGACACCATGATGTCACAGATGGATGTGGCGATGCAGGAGAAGAGCAGGGAAGTAGAAGAGTTAAAAGACCTTCTTTTAGAAAAAGAAGAGAAAATGGACCAGCTTCTGAAGCAGGTGGCAAAGACCCTGGCGGTCAATACCAATTATGCTTCCATGATATCGGCGCCCAGCGTCAGCGGCAACAGGTTAAAGTTTATACAGCTGTCCAGAGTCGATGCCAACCAGCTGGTAGCAGTCATTGTCCTGGAAGGCAACATTATTAAAAACAATATGCTGACAGTTTCCGAGGAGCTGGATGACGAGACCTTATTAAAGCTTAATATTCTTTTAAATACCCACTTAACCGGACTCCCCATAGAGGAGATCAATCTGGGGCTGGTAGCCAGGCTGAAGCAGCAGGCAGGCATCCACAGCGATATTGTGGGAGAGGTTATCGATGCAGTGGCAGAGTCCATTAAGGCGGATGATGATTTGGAAATCTACACATCGGGAGCCAACAACATTTTTAAATATCCCGAGCTGGCAGACCAGCAGAAAGCAAGTGAGATTATCAGTACCTTTGAAGAGAAGCAGATGCTTACCACTCTGGTGCAGGATACCCTTGCCAAAGAAGATAATGCAGGGATTCAGGTTTATATCGGCGATGAGACCCCGGTTTCTTCCATGAAGGATTGTAGTGTGGTAACGGCAACCTATGAACTGGGAGAAGGCATGAAGGGGACCATAGGTATAATCGGACCCAAGCGTATGGATTATGAAAAAGTGGTTAATACATTGCAGCTGTTAATGAAACAGCTGGATGCTCTATATAAAAAATAACTTTTAGAGACAGGGAAAGGGATGGAGAAATGCCTGATATAGAAAAGGAAGTACAGGAACAAAGTGAAGAGGCTGTAGAAGAAACAACAGCAGAGGACAAAGTAAGCGAAGATACGGCTGAACAGGAAACGGATGCCAAAGAGGCTGAAGAAGCAGTTTCGGAGGAAGCTTCCGAGAAGCCTGCGGAAGAAACCGCTGAAGAAGCAAAGGCTGAAGGAAAGAAGCTTTTTGGCAAGAAGGAGAAAAAGAAAGATAAAGCCCAGGAGAAGATTGAGGAGCTTGAGGATAAGGTAAAACGCCAGTTAGCCGAGTTTGAGAATTTCCGCAACCGTTCCGAAAAGGAAAAGACGGCGATGTATGAGGTGGGAGCAAAAAGCGTTATTGAAAAGCTGCTTCCGGTCATCGACAATTTTGAAAGAGGTTTTTTGACCGTTCCCGAAGAGGAAAAAGACAGCCCCTTTGTGGACGGCATGAACAAAATATATAAGCAGCTGATAACCGAGCTGGAGTCCATCGGGGTAAAACCCATAGAGGCGGTGGGTCTGGAGTTTGACCCGAATCTGCACAATGCGGTAATGCAGGTTGAGTCTGAGGAGTATGAATCCGGAGTCGTAGCCCAGGAGCTGCAAAAGGGATATACCTACCGTGACACAGTGGTAAGGCACAGCATGGTAGCAGTAGTACAGTAAACAATTAAAATTTTAATAAGGGGTTTTCCCCAGGAGGTAAACATTATGAGTAAAATCATCGGTATTGACTTAGGTACAACAAACAGCTGTGTGGCTGTTATGGAAGGTGGTAAGCCTACAGTAATCGCCAACCAGGAAGGAGCAAGAACGACTCCCTCCGTAGTGGCATTCACAAAGACAGGAGAAAGACTGGTAGGAGAGCCTGCAAAGCGTCAGGCGGTTACCAATGCAGATAAGACTATTTCTTCCATTAAGAGGGATATGGGTACTGACAAGGGACGTACCATTGACGAGAAGAAATATTCTCCCCAGCAGATTTCCGCTATGATTCTCCAGAAGTTAAAAGCGGATGCAGAGAATTATCTTGGCGAAAAAGTAACAGAGGCTGTTATTACCGTTCCCGCATATTTCAACGATGCACAGCGTCAGGCAACCAAGGATGCAGGTAAAATCGCAGGCCTTGAAGTAAAACGTATTATCAATGAGCCTACGGCAGCAGCCCTGGCTTACGGTCTTGATAATGAGAAAGAGCAGAAGATCATGGTTTATGACCTTGGCGGCGGTACATTCGATGTTTCCATTATCGAAATCGGCGACGGCGTTATCGAAGTTTTGGCTACAAACGGCGATACCTATCTGGGCGGTGATGACTTCGACCAGAAGATCATCGACTGGATGTTAGCTGAGTTTAAGAATGCGGAAGGCGTTGACTTATCCAATGATAAGATGGCGCTCCAGAGATTAAAAGAAGCAGCAGAGAAGGCAAAGAAAGAGTTATCCTCTGCTACTACAACCAATATCAACCTGCCTTTCATTACCGCAACGGCAGAAGGACCCAAGCATTTTGATATGAACTTAACCAGAGCAAAATTCGATGAATTGACCTCTGATTTGGTAGAAAGAACCGCAGTTCCCGTACAGAACGCTATGAAGGATGCGGGACTGAACAATTCCGATATCGGAAAGGTATTGCTGGTAGGTGGTTCCACACGTATCCCGGCAGTACAGGAAAAGGTAAAACAGATTACCGGCAAAGAGCCCAGCAAGACATTAAATCCTGATGAATGCGTAGCTTTAGGCGCATCCGTACAGGGCGGTAAGCTGGCAGGCGATGCAGGCGCAGGCGATATCCTTCTTCTGGATGTTACACCGCTTTCCCTGTCCATCGAGACCATGGGTGGCGTAGCTACCAGATTGATTGAGAGAAATACTACCATTCCTACAAAGAAGAGCCAGATTTTCTCAACAGCAGCAGACAATCAGACAGCTGTAGACATCCACGTGGTACAGGGTGAGAGACAGTTTGCAAGAGATAATAAGACTCTGGGACAGTTCCGTCTGGATGGAATTCCGCCAGCAAGAAGAGGAGTTCCGCAGATTGAGGTTACCTTTGATATTGATGCCAACGGTATTGTAAATGTATCTGCCAAGGACTTGGGTACTGGTAAAGAGCAGCATATCACCATTACTTCCGGTTCCAACATGTCTGATTCTGATATCGAGAAGGCAGTAAAAGAGGCTGCTGAGTATGAGGCTCAGGACAGAAAGCGTAAGGAAGCCATTGATGCAAGAAATGAGGCAGACTCCATGGTATTCCAGACAGAGAAGGCTCTGGAGGAAGTAGGAGATAAGATTGATGTCAATGACAAGGCAGCTGTAGAGGCAGATTTAAATGCATTGAAGGAAGCTATCAACCGTGCTCCGGTAGAAGAGATGACTGATGCTCAGGTTCAGGATATCAAAGCTGGAAAAGAGAAGCTGATGGCAAGCGCTCAGGCATTATTTGCAAAGGTATATGAGGCAGCACAGGGTGCAGGAGCCGCTGGCGCAGGTCCGGATATGAGCGGCGCAGCAGGCGGTGCCGGTCGGCCAGATGACGATATCATTGACGGAGATTTTACGGAAGTATAAATAGAC
>CAZZHJ010000093.1:0-8648 GCA_964653815.1 uncultured Lachnospiraceae bacterium | reverse complement strand
TTGTTGAAAACCGTGTAGTAGGCATGAAATCCCGCGGCGTATACGAAACACCCGGCGGAACCATCCTTTACGAGGCTCATCAGCAGTTAGAGGAACTGATTTTAGACCGTGAGACAACAACCTTAAAACTGGACCTGGGTAACAAATTTGCTCAGATCGTTTACGAAGGAAAATGGTTTACCCCTCTTCGTGAAGCGGTTCAGGCATTTATTGAATCCACCCAGCAATATGTAACCGGAGAAGTCAAATTCAAACTGTACAAGGGCAACATCATCAAGGCAGGCACCACCAGCCCTTACTCCCTGTACAACGAAAGCATTGCTTCCTTCACAACAGGCGACTTATATGACCACCACGATGCAGAAGGCTTTATTAACCTTTTCGGTCTTGCCAGCAAAGTCCGTGCAATGAAAAAGCAAGAATTAGAAAATAAATAATCAGGGTTGAAGGATTTCCTTCACTCTTAAGACTGCTATACAGAGATTTGCAAGTATTTTTCCTAATACTTCATCTATGCTATAGCAGTCTTTCTTTTTTTATGTTATCTTATAAGGTAGTTGTATACAAAATTTATTTTATGAAAGAGGACAAACCTGTGGATGTTGTACTTATTATTGTCATTTATGTTGCCGCAGTCAATCTGTTGGGATTGATTCTTATGGGCATTGATAAATATAAAGCAAAAAAAAGAAGCTTCCGTATTCCGGAGGCCACTCTGTTTACCGTTGCCATATTCGGCGGAAGCCTTGGAACCACACTGGGCATGTTTCTCTTCCGCCATAAAACAAGGCACTGGTATTTTTTATATGGCATGCCATTGATTTTGATTATTCAGGCTGCCATCATCTATTTTCTTTACCGTTCTCCCATTGAATTTCTTTTTCTGTAAAAAGGAGAAGGAGATTTATGCGCATTGGAGTTAGTGTTGTCTGCCGTTCTAAACTGCAATAATGACACCACCGTCATTTGCATACATGCTGCTGATTCCGGCAGTATCCAATACTTCGATGGAAGAAAACAAACCTGTTTTTTCCAGAATATCTTTTACATAAGCTGCTCTTTTCGGCGCATTACAATGGGAAATCATAAGCGGTTTTCCCGGTGTCTGTGCCTTCTCCACAACAACTGTTTCCGCTAGTTTCGTAAGAGCCTTTTTCATACCGATTTTCTGTCCCAGCTGAATTATGACACCTTCGTCAGTTGCGCCCATTACCGGCTTGATATTCAGTGTAGAAGCCACAATGGCCTTTACGCTTGAAAGTCTTCCGTTCTTTCTCAAGGTTTCCAGATTGTCCAACACAAAATAGGTATTAACGGAAAGCTTATATTCCTCTGCCTTCACAACCACTTCTTCAAAGCTTAAGCCCGCTTCTGCCAGTTCATGGATTTTTAATCCCACCAGCGTCTCGCCTATGGATGCGGAACAGGAATCAAAAATATGGATTTTAGCCGTATCATTGGTTTCGTAAAACATATCAACGGCTGTTTTGGCACTGTTATAGCTTCCGCTTAAATTGCCGGACAAAGTTACAATATAAATCTCATCATAGCCTTCAAATAACTTTATATACTGTTCCGGGGACGGACATGCGGATTTGGGGCAGGCAGGACATTCTGCTACCCGTTTCAGAAATTCAGCCTGATCAAATGTATCGTCATCCATCTGATGCCACTCTCCCACCTGCAGCTGCAGGGCAACATGCTCAAATACCGGATTGGCTTCCATCTCTTTTGTAAACTCTCCGCAACTGTCAATTAGAATTTTATACATAATTTTTCCTCATATATTTTATAATGTGGTTTTCATTACTACATATAATAGCACAAAAAGTCTTGTTTGAAAAGGTGTCTATAGATATTTTCTCATATTTATATTATTCGAACATATGGCTGAAATAAGTCCCCTTAAATGCTATATAGTTGCTTCGGGATATGGGTATGACTGCTTTACTGGTTGTGATAACTTCTGTCTTTGAAAACTGCTCAACATTGTTTAAGTTCACGATATAGCTACGGTGACAGCAGCAGAATCCGTTTTCAGGGGAAAAAACTTCCGCACATTTTGAAAACAGTTCACGGATTACAATTGTCCTTCCGTTTGTCAAATGGACAAGGACCTGCTTGTTCTGCGCCTCCAGATAGTCAACATCAGCAATTACAATCCTGCAAAAGCCGTCAGCAGTTTTTGCCGTAAAGGATGTTTTAGGCAGGTTACAGGTTTTCAGAAAATCATCCAAAACGAGAAACAACTTTGCACGGTCAACAGGTTTTATGAGATAGTGAAAAGCTTTTACCTCATAGGAATCTACAGCAAATTCTCTGGATGAGGTAAGAAAAATAATCGGAACAGTCTGATTCATATTCCGAAGTTCTCTGGCAACATCCATTCCGTTTAATAAGGGCATAATAACATCTAAAATAATTAAATCCATCCACTCTTTCTGATGGGCCTCAACCAAATCATCTCCGTTGGTAAAACGATAGAGTGTAAGCTTAATTCCGCGTTCTTTTGCCCATTGCTCCAGCAGGGGACAGATTGCATCTATAAAGTATATTTCATCATCACAAATCGCTATTTTCATGGCAGCACCTCTAAATAATGATTCTTAAAATAAAGGAGTGGTCAGTAACCGAAAAATGATATTGCCCCTTTAACTGCTCTACATAGTATACGATACTTTTAACACCAATGCCATGTCCCTTTTTCCCAGAAGTCGGAATGCCATTGACCAATTTCGGAACACGGACAACCGGATTTTCAACTTGAAGCAAAAGATGGTTTCCCTTCTGGGAAATTGTGAGGCTTGCCCACTTTTCTTCTATGGCAGTCTCTTCTAACGCATGCATGGAATTTTCCAAAGCATTGGATAAAATGGTGCAAATCGCAGTATCCGGGCAAGGAAGCGTTTCCCCTACGGAGATATCGTAACGCAGCGTAATTCCCTTTTCTTCAAAACGCGCATGATAGATAGAAATTACGGAATTGATCATTTCGTTTTTACAGTAAGCCGTAATCATCGTATCATCATAGAGATTCCCGATTTCCTCAATATAGTCCACAGCCTTCTTTATGTTATCATTTTGAAGCTGTGTCAGGATGATATTTAAATGATGGCGCATGTCATGTCTCAAGATGGAAAGCTTTTGTTTGCTGCGCTTTACCTGTTCAATCTCCTTTTCAACGGAGAGAAACTGCATTTTCATCAGGTCGTTGTACTGTTTGATTTCCTGCTTTTTTTCATACTCACGGAAATATACGAATAGAAAGGCAAAGTAGGCAATACAAAAGATGAAACCCATAAATTCAACGACTGCTTTGTTGTTGGAATAAAGCAGACTGGAAAGTTTGGTAAAAGAATAATCGAAAAAGTAATAGACTGTGGGCAGAAAACCTATAATATAAAGTTCTCTTGTCTCCCTTGCAAAAATGGTTTCCGTAGTGCGGCATACATATCTGCATAGCAAAAAGAAGGAAATAAGCGTGGTCAGAATTCGCGCAATATAATAACACCACTGTTCCCCTGTAATGGTCAATACTAACAGTCCCGTCCAGTTGCTTAGCTGGCAGCAAAGATAAGCGGAAAACACCGAGATACAGGATGGAATAACAGGATATTTATAATACAGGACTAAAAATAAAATCAGGGGCAGATGTATGATAACCGCATAGAGCCGGTCTGTAATAGCTGCATCCCACAATAATAAATTGATAACATATAAGATTCCTACACAGGAAAACAGCAGAAACAGTGTAAGGATATTTTTCCGGTTCTGCTTTACTCCCAAAAAGAAAGCGGAGATATAGATACCAAACAGCATGGTAATGATATTATGTGTGAATGATAGAATCTGTACCAACATCGGTCCTTTTTTCCTACTTGTCTTATTTTACTGCCATTCTAGCATTTTATCTGTTAAATGTAAATGTAGGGCATTTGCATTTCACGCCATATAATTACCACTCACGCAAAATGGGGAAACAAGTGAAAAAAATGTGATATAAAATTATAGATATCTTACGGTTTTACAATTTGAGGAGGACAGCAATTATGAGTAAAATATGGGAGTTCTTTGGTACGATGGATGCACTTGTCTATGCATCAGACTTGGATAACCACGAGCTGGTTTACATGAATCAAAAGGCGCTTAGGATATACGGTTTTCACTCCCTTAAAGAAATTATTGGCAAAAAATGCTATGAGATTCTTCCCAATTGTTCTGCTCCCTGCCCGATGTGTAACAGCCACGATCTACGGCAGGGCTATTTTAAGGAATGGCTGTATTACAATCCTGTTCTGGAACGGCAGGTAATGCTCAAGGCTACCATAGTAGAAGTGGATGGAAAGAAGTATCGCATGGACCTTGCTTTTGATGATATCAAGCAGAACAGTATAATGAGCTTAGAAGCAAGAATAAACAAAGGAGTGCGTGTTGCCCTGCAGCAGGAGACGCCCTCTCAGACACTGGAAGTTTTATTGGAGTATGTGGGAAAGGCGCTGGACGGCGAGAGAACCTATATTTTTGAGCGTAATGAGAAAGGCTGTGATGACAACACATACGAGTGGGTAGCAAAGGGTGTCAGTCCTGAGAAGGACAATTTACAGAATCTTCCGGCAGAAGTATGTGCTAACTGGTATAGGAATTTCCAGGTTGGCAGACATATCGTAATAAACGATTTGGAAGATATCCGGGAAAGCGACCCCTTACAGTATGACAATCTGAAAAGGCAGAATATCCACTCGCTGATCGTAGTTCCTCTGTACGATGAGAGACAGGTAATCGGTTTTTACGGAATAGACAACCCTTCCGAGAATTCACTGGACTATGCCTCCGACATGCTACAGATTATGGCACATTTTATTATCTCTTCCCTGAAACGGCGAAACCTGGTTCAGAAATTAAAAGAAATGAGTTATCGCGACCAGCTTACCCAAATCGGGAACCGCTACGCCATGAATGAATACATTGACAATCTGCAAAATGAGCAGAGTTTGGGGATTGTTTATTGTGATATCACAGGATTAAAGCAGACCAACGACCGGAAAGGCCATGCCGCGGGCGACAAGCTGATTGTCGATGCCTGTGAATGCCTGAAAAAAAATTTTGGCGAATACGGTCTGTTCCGCATCGGCGGCGATGAACTGTTGGCAATTTGTTCAGAGATTAAAGAGACAGCATTGTGGCAGGGAATTGAACAGCTAAAGAAAGATTTGCAGGATAAATCCGTTTACATGGCTATAGGAGGTATCTGGGAAAAGAACAGCTTCAACGGTGTAGAGAAGCTGATTACGGCGGCAGAGAAAAGGATGTATAAAGATAAAGCCGCATACTATCAGAAATATGGTGCAGACAGGCGTCATCGGCCGGAAATGGAGGCCGACAAAAAATATGGCTGAAATGGCGGAAATGTGCTAGACTCATAGATAGGATATAGCTGTCCTGTCATAAAGGAGACTAACATGATTGCACTTGAAATAAAAAATATCAAAGAATTTATGAACCACCTCTTAAACAGTGAGGCCTTTGACAGCTTCTATCTGGAAGAAGCTTCTATTACTACCTACAATACCTTTCTTATAGACGGACACACTGTAGATGCATTTTATGAAGGCACAGACGCCCAGGGCAACGCCATGGCAAAGCCTGCTGCCTTTTCCACATGGAAGCAGATGCGGCCTATCTGTTTTTCCCTCATAAAAGGAAACCGCTCCCCCGTGGCGTTTAAATTTGTGCTACACGCCGGAGAGCGGTATATGGAACGCTTAAAAAACAATCCCGAAGCCGCCTTTCACTTAGAGCAGATGAAAGCCCTGACCGTCAACATCCGTTATGAAGGAGGCAGCTTGAAGTGCGTTACGGGAACTTCCTATCATACTTTTGTGATGGATAAGACCATCGATAATATCTGGGACGGGGATTTTGTTTCCTCATTGACAGCTTTGGGAATCAGTTTTGAACTGCTGTAGATGAAGGAGGTATCATTATGCAACAGGAAGATATAATAAGAAAGTATTTTAAAGCATGGATAGATAATAATATTGATGTGATAAAGCAAACTTTTGCTGATGATATTATTTACAGCGAATGTTACGGTCCTGAATATCACGGTCTGCCCCAAATCATAAAATGGTTTACGGACTGGCATGAGAAAGGGAAAGTATTAGAGTGGTCTATAAAGCGATTCATACAACAAAATAATATTCTTGTTGTTGAATGGTATTTCAAATGTGATTATGACAATAATATAGATGGATTTGATGGTGTAACTATTGCAGAATTTGATAATCAGATGAAAATCACAAAATTATGTGAGTTTCAATCGAAAGCAGAACATTTTTTCCCTTATAGTGAATGAGAATCTTCAAAACTATTTTATAAGATGTATCTTGCAACCAGTATCTGCATATGCTATAATGCCGATAGGCAAAAAAGTGATAATAAGTCCATCTGGACAAAGAACGAAATCCCCGAACCGTGGTGCAACACAGTCCGGGGATTCTTACAATTAGACCATTGTATTATTCCTCTGCAATCTACTTCCTAATCTTAGGCTTTGCAATCAGGGAAATCAGATACGCAAAGATCAAAGCTGCACTACAGCCTGCAGCTCCCGCTTTAAAGCCGCCCAGAAACAGCCCGATAAAGCCTTCCTGATCCAGTGCTTCTTTCACACCCTTCATCAAAGTGTTCCCAAAGCCTAGAAGTGGAACGGTTGCTCCTGCACCTGCATACTCGGCAAAAGGCTCATACCATCCGAAGAAGCTAATCACAGCACCCAGACACACCAACAGCACCATAATCCTGCCAGGCAGCATCTTTGTCTTTTCCATCAGAATCTGCGCCAGCGCACAAATCAATCCGCCCACCCAGAAAGCATTAATATAACTCATCATAAACATTTCCTCTTTTCATGATATACCAAAAACTTTATATACCGGTATAACTTCTGTTCATCAACACCGCTCACAGAAAATACATCATACCGAAAATCTTTGCTACTTATCATGTGCGGAAATGAATGATTTTATGCATAAACTGTTTCTTATTCTATTTTATACGCTTTCAAAACTTTTCCATCCGTTCCTGTAACAATTAGATAATCCCCTTGCCAGTCGAAAGCGTAAATCTCGCTTGTCCTGGGAATCCTAAAGAGCCTTTCCTGATTTTCTCCATCCACAGATTGTACCAAAACCCAGCGGTCATGCAGCAAATAAATATCCCCGTCTTTATAACCAATAACTCTGGTATACGCGTTAGCGTCATCTGATGATGCATAAAGAATACTGCTTTCTCCGGTTTTCATATTCCACTTAAACAAAACATCGCCTTTCACAGTGACGCGTGTTTCATTAGTATATTCATTATAGACGGTATCCGCGGACCGCAGCAGACAAATAATTTCATCCCCATCCTGAATCATATTTCTGCTAAAGACAGCCCCATTGTGACCTAAACTAGTCCCTGTGAATTTAAGACATTCTACTTCATATCTCTCTGAATCAGAACCGATTGATATACTGCCTATTCCCCTAAGCGTCAGGAACTCACATTCCTCTAAATCATCATGATTATCAACATACAGCATCTCATCTCCAAAGATATTAAACCATATCAGCCTTCCATCATCCAACAGCAATACGGCCCTTCTTGGCAGAAGTTCCATTCCGCTGCTCGCATCCCTTAGCGAAATATATTCTACCTCTCCCGCCTCATTGCCAAAACGTCCTACGATGTCTATTCCCTCATAGGTTACCGTTTGAATATCAAGGTCTGTTTTATCTCCTCTTTCCTTAAAAATGCTTTGGACAGCTATAGGTTCTTCTCCTGCATTACCTGTTGCCGGATATAAATAGTAATTAGATCCCCCATATATTTCATATACCAGATAACCGTTACAAACATTGATTCCGTCAATTCCAGGCATATTCTCCAGCAATATTTCATCCTCTCCCGTATGATAATTATATCTTTTAACTTTATATTCAGAATTTTCCGGTGTACTTTTTTCAACGCAAAACACATAATCCTCATATATCACAAATTTATTGTTGTAGGACTCACAAAGCCACTCTGTCTTTCCTGTTTCAAAATCATACCTGTATATCACATCATCATACCAGAAGAAATAAGACTCCTCATCTTTAACAGAATTTTTGTCTGAGTTCAGCCTTACTACTTGATAATTCTGAACATTCTTAAACTCAATATCCTTCACATTTTGAATTTTTATAACTCCTATAATCAGCAATACGGCTCCGGCAATATACATCAATGAAACGATAAAGCCTTTGTCTATATTTTTCTTCATACTTTCCCTCTCAACTGTTAAATGCCCCGTCCTAAAGGTAAAAGGCAGGGTATTTTATACAACAATCATTTTAAATACGCTATCACTTCCACTTCGCAAAGCACATTTTTAGGAAGGGTCTTCACTGCCACGCAGCTTCTTGCCGGCGGAGTATCCGTAAAGTATTTTGCATAAACTTCATTAAAGGCTCCGAAATCTCCCATATCCGCTAAAAAGCAGCTGGTCTTTACAACATTTTCATAAGAAACGCCTGCCGACTCCAAAAGCGCACCCACGTTTTTCATACCCTGCTCAGCCTGCACTTTAATATCCCCTTCAGCAAGTTCCCCGGTCTCGGGAA
>CAZZHJ010000092.1:7458-8664 GCA_964653815.1 uncultured Lachnospiraceae bacterium | reverse complement strand
GCGGAAAACTCTCACTTCTGATCTGGACTCTTTCTATCGGCTTTATGGTTCTTATCTGCATGATGATGTTTCCTGAAATGAAAGGGGAAATGGATTCCGTCAGCGATATGTTTTCTTCCATGGGCAGCTTTACTGCGGCCTTTGGCATGGATAAGATCAGCTTTGGAAATGTCATGGGCTTTTACGGCATTGAAGGCGGTAATATTTTAGGACTTGGCGGTGCGTTTTTTGCCGGACTTTTAGGCATATCCGCCCTGGCAAATGAAGAGAAAAACCATACGGCGGAATTCCTGCTGACCCATCCTGTAAGCCGCAGCCGGGTCGTTTTTGAAAAGCTGGCCGCCATTATAACAGAGCTTCTTATCATGAATGCCCTTATCATTTTGGTATCTGTTATTTCTTTTAAAGCAATCGGAGAAGAACTTCCCCTAAAAGAGTTTGCTCTTCTCCATCTTGCCTATTTTCTGCTGCAGCTTCAAATCAGCGCCATCTGCTTTGGCATTTCCGCTTTTATCCGCAGGGGAAGCCTTGGCATCGGCTTAGGTCTTGCTGCTATCTTCTATTTTTTGAACCTGATTGCCAATATCAGCGAACAGGCAGAATTCCTGAAATATGTAACACCTTTTTCCTATGCGGATTCCGCAGGAATTATATCGGAAGTCTCTCTGGAACTGTCCTATATCATTCCCGGTATGATTTATAGTATTTTGGGCATTGGTCTGGCTTTCTTTTACTATAACCGGAAGGATATACATGGTTAACATAACTAATCAAAACAATTTCATTTTCTCTTCATAAATGGCAATTTTTTGCTTTTTAATATTCAAATGTTTCTTTCGCCGCCCGCATATTCTCAATAATGGATACCCCAAAGGGACAGCGTTTTTCACAGGCGCCGCATTCTACACAGTCCCCCGCATGGGCTGAAAGAGCGGCGTAATGCTCTCTTACGGTTTCCGGCACTTCTCCCTGGGCTTTGCAGAGATTTAAAAACTTGGTTACCGATGCCACCTGAATACCTTTTGGACAGGGTGCACAATGTCCGCAATACATGCAGTATCCCTGCCAGCTGATTTTGGGGAAGGTGGCAAAAACCTTTGCATAATCCTTTTCTTCTTCAGAAGCATATTCATAATCTATGGATGCCTGCAGCTGTTCTCTGGAATGAACACCGGCTAAAACTGTGCCCACAGCCGGTCTTGTAAG
>CAZZHJ010000092.1:0-7358 GCA_964653815.1 uncultured Lachnospiraceae bacterium | reverse complement strand
GCTGTTCTCTGGAATGAACACCGGCTAAAACTGTGCCCACAGCCGGTCTTGTAAGGGCATAGTGAATACATTGCAGGGCAGTCATTGCCTTACCTGCAGGCGAGTATTCGTCCGAAAGCAAATCCCCGCCGCCAAAGGCCTTCATAACCGTAATGCCCACGCCCATGCGCTGACAGGTCTCATATAGTTCCTCCCGCTTGGGATCTAGATTAAACAATGGCTTTTCATAGCTTTCAGCCGCCCAGAGCTTCTCCACATCCTCATCTCCCGGCAGCAAGTCATAGCAGGGGTTGATGGAAAACATCAGCACTTCGATAAGACCGCTCTTTACTGCCTCCAATGCCGCTTCGGGATTGTGGCTGCTAAGACCGATATGACGAATTTTCCCCTGCTTCTTTAATTCAAGGGCATATTTCATAATGTCGCCTTCTTCAATATCTTTCCATGTCTTTACGGAATCCACGTAGTGAATCATGCCGATGTCTATGTAGTCTGTGCCAAGATTTTGAAGCATTGCTTCAAAAGAAGCTTTGACCTCGTCTATATTCCTTGTTGCCTTATACTGTCCATCCTTCCACGTTGTACAAAGATGCGCCTGCAGTATAAATTCTCTTCTTTTTTTACTAATCACTTTTCCTACCCGTCTATGCATATCGGGATTGGGACTATATAAGTCCATACAATTGATACCGTGCTCAAATGCCAGCGCAAACATTTCCTCTGTAAAAGCCTCATCCTTTTCATTAAAACCTTCACAGCCTAAACCGATTTCGCTGACTGATAATCCTGTTTTTCCAAGTTCCCTGTAGGTCATCGTCCTTCTTCTCCTTACCTCATTTCATCCATATCCAACGGCTGTCCGGGATAATTAACATCCCCCATTACCAAATAATCTTTTCTATAGCCGTCATTGTAATTCATGCCATAATTTCCCTGTGTAGAATAACGCCCGCTAACTTTTTGTTTTAGAACCTCATACAATTCTGCATCTGTCATATAAATATACGGACCTACATAAAACACATGTGCAAGCCCAAAAGTAAATAAAGACAAAAACATCCATCCTATAAATGACAGCCCCAGAATAAATGCGTTAAATTTTTCCCCAAACATCATCTGTCTGGACAGGTCAAATACCTCCTCCGTATCCAGATCCGGCCTTTCAGCCAGAATATACGGAATCATTGCATATTCATAAGATTTTATAATTCCCGGAATCAGGAAAAGCAGACACCAAAGCAATATGTACAAATCCCTCAGGAATAAGGTTTTTACAATATTTTTATAATGGCCGCTTCCAAAAGCATATCCAATCAGACCTATGTCCCCGGCTTTCTTTTCTCCCCGTGCAGCTTCAATATAGTATTTTGTTGCTCCGAGCCTGATGGGATTAATCAAAACAGCTTTCAGCGCCATGCTGATACAAATTGCCACAAAAACAATGACCAGCATTACAAGCAGAACGTATAAAAATAAACCTAAGCTCTCACTACCTCCTGGCGTACTATACGAATACGATCTGCCGCCCGAACCACGGTTGTTTCCAATTCCGTCTATAATGCTTACAATAAGCGACATCAGCACAAGTCCCCAATAACTGCGATTCAAATCGGCCTTTGCTCTTTCTTTTAATTGACTTATAGTCCACATAATATCATTGCCTCCTAGTATAGTCCTGCTGTTATCCAAACCAATAAATGTATGTTTTGTTTGTACTATCTGTAGCTACAAAAATACAAAACTCTCTTGACTTTGCCCTTTTCCCTTCTCTAAAGCAAGAGAAATAAAATTGGATTTCCTTTTCATCCAGTTCTTTTCCAAGATCATACATACTAAAGATACCAGGAGGTGCAGTGGCTGTATCACGTGGCTCTCCGCACTTTTCCTTTATAATATCTACAACCTCCTGCTCGCATCCCTGTTTTACATCAAATCTGATAACAGCATATTCTTCTTCCACCAAACCTGGCACTACCTTACCGGTTGAAGCTTCGATGCAATCTCCCCAGTCAATATCTAAAATCTCCTCCGTATACCTTTCTAAATCATGATTCCTTCCCCAAAAAGACAAAGAAACTGCCATAATGCCTGCAATAATAACTGCTCCTACAAGTAAACACAATATTCTTTTCCGCATTTTATTCTTCTTTATTTCCATACCTTATTCTCCTTGGTCTTTGCCAACCACATGTACCTCCATATCCTTGTATCCGCTGCCTAAGGAAAAAGCATCCGCAATTCCTTCCGTTATATATAACTCTCCTTCATCGGTTATGAGAATCATATCAAATCCTCCATGCTCTCTCCAGTAAGCCTCCGCTTTCTCTCTTCCCATAATGAAAAGCGAGGTGGAAAGCGCATCGCAGAGCTTTCCCTCTTCTGCCACAATGGTCACAGAAGCAAGCCCGCTTTCAGCAGGGCGTCCTGTCGCCGGGTCAATAATATGCCCGTACCGCTTTCCGTCTTCCCCGATAAAATAACGTTCATAACTGCCGGAGGTCACAACTGCGGCATCAGTAATTTCAATGACTCCCAGATATTCTTCTGCATCAAAAGGATTCCGAAGCCCCAACCGCCACCTGCTGCCGTCGGGCTTTGTACCGATTACCTGTACATTTCCCCCAAGGTCTAAAAGTGCCGATGTAATACCTGCTTCCTTTAAAATCCCCGTCAACACATCGCCGGCATAGCCTTTTCCTACAGCGCCCATATCCAGCTTCATTCCCTCCGGAACCGTCACTTCATTTCCTTCTATCCCAATGCGTTTATATCCCACATCCTGTAAAAGCCTCTGCAATTCATCTTCTTTTGGAATCCGGTTTTCCCCTGTGGTAAACCCCCATGCCAAAAGCACAGGATAAATGGTAGGGTCCAGCACGCCGTCCGTTTCATCAGCCATAGAAAGAGCAAACTCCAGCAAATCCCTGGTTTCATTGCTGACTGCCACCGTTTTTCCACCGCTGCAATTAAGGGCATATATTTCACTGCTTTCATCCGTTACCGACCAGAGACTTTCCATCTCTTCCATTTTACTCCGGGCATCCTCTAATGCCGTATCCCCGTTCTCTCCATAAGCTGTCAGGGAAATGTAAGTGTCCATTGCAAAAAAGCTTGTCTTAAATTCTTTTGTGCCTATTTTTCCAATACCTGTACAGCCTGCTAAAAAAAGAGCCGGAATGCAGATAATCGAAACGACTTTTTTCATGTTCATTTTTCTCAGATTCCCTTTGCTTTTCTTAATTTATCACATGGTTTCATATAAAATGTAGATATATTCTACACAATCATTTTCATCATAAACAAACCCCAGACCATTCTCGTAGAAATCATCATAATAGTCTTCACTTGTTTTTCTTTGAATTTCTCCCTCTGAATCACAAACAGTTGCCTGATTAGCAATGGGACTGGGTCTTTTCGAATTCTTCATTGCTTTCTCTACATGTTCTCTTGTCATCCCAACAGCAAGCTTTTTATTTCCAAATGTATAGGTCTCATCATTAATCTGAGCCCATACAAATTCACCTGACTTTGAGTATGCTACGACTATATCGTCATATACAACCAGCTCCAGCGCCTGTTTTTCCCCTACCCATGTGGTTAGCAAAGGCTGTCCTTTTTCCTCTTTTAAATCTTCACTATTATAAATATAGCAGATATCCTCAAAGAAATTTTCTCTAATATAATTCCTGTGCAAAATTTCCCGTATCAGCAAAACAGAAACCACTATAATATTTATTATTAAAAAAATACCAAATGCTTTTTTTGCTGTTTTCATTGTCCGTTACTTCCACTTTCGCAATAATAATTCAATGCTAACAATTATTTCCAATCCCGTCAATAAACATTATAAAATAAGCGCATCAAAATTACATCATAAAGTTTTTTAGGAAACAAAAAGCGCCAACCTCTATTTTTACTAAGGTTGGCGGCTTTTATAAAATCATTATTCTTTATTCACTATTCCACTTCATCAAGTCCCACGGCTCCATCCACGGGCATGGAAAGGACAATTCCCTGGGCCTCACTGTTCATGCCACACTTTTCCCCAATAGCTTTCATAATCCCCAGCTTATCGGATTTTTTAGCAAGGATAACGACAATTTCCCGCTCAGGCTGCACCGTGATGCCCCAAAACTGCGTCGCTTCATCGCTTCCGCTTCTCCTGCAGTGAAATACGGAACCGCCGGACGCCCCCATGGGCCTTGCAGCCTCCATTACTTCCTCACTGAATCCCTGATTGATAATTGCCATAATCATACTGTAATTGCTTTCTGCCATATCCCTCTCGCTCCTTTCCGCGATTTCTCTATCTTCTTCCCTCTCCATAGAACTGATTAGCTTAATGAGCTTACCGTTGCCTCCCGACAAAGGAAGGGTAAATGCCACGCCGGTATTGGGCATTCCCAGATGCAGTTTTTTCCGCAGCCTCTTCAGCATTTCATCCGCACAGGTCTTGGGCATCATACTGATGGAAATGGTTTTTTCCATACTGTCCAGCCCCAGCCAGTTTGTGACTCCCACAGAAGCTGTTCCCTGAGCGCGGAAATTATATTGAATGGGAATATGCTCCTCCTCATACAAAGCTTCCGCCTTTTGGGCAAGCTTGGGTGTAGCTATTAAAAACAGTATCCGGAAACCGGTATTTTTCATATCACTACTCATCTGTATATTCCTCCTCAAATTCCATAATTTCGTCGCTCTCATCAACTGTAACAACAGGCTCTGCAATATTTTCTACAACACTCTCTGCGGCCGCCATCTTCAGTTTATACTGTACACCCATGATCTGTACTGCAATCAAAGGAACCAGGGCTACCAGCGCCACCACGCCGAAAGCGTCGGTCATAATATTGCCTCCCAATGCTTCACAGGCTCCGATGCTTAAGGGCAGTAAAAAGGTGGTTGTCATAGGACCGCTGGCAACCCCACCGGAGTCAAAGGCAATACCCACAAACATCCTGGGCACAAACATGGATAAAATCAAGGCAATGGCATATCCGGGAATGATGATCCAGTATATGGGCAGCTCCGTCAGCACACGCAGCAGGGCAAGCCCCACACTGACCGCTACGCCCACAGACAGACACCGGTTCATGGTCTTGGCCGATACCTCGCCGTTTGTTACTCCTTCAACCTGTCTGTTCAGGACCTGAATGGCAGGCTCCGCTTTTACAATGTAATAACCGATCAGCATGCCGATGGGTATTAAAAGCCATCTCCAGCTGTCTGACACAATCTTTTCTCCTATGAGCAGACCCACAGGCGCAAATCCTACATTTACCCCGCATAGAAACAGGACAAGGCCTACATATGTATAAAAAATACCAATAATAATACGATGTAACTGATGCCTCTTATAGCGGCGGCTGATAAGCTGGAAAATCACAAATACCAATACTACGGGAACCAGAGAAATGATAACCTCCTTCAGATAGGAAGGAATCTCAAATAAAAATTCCTTGACCACATCCCTTGTAGTAACCACATCCGCTATAACGGCAGCCGTATAAGCCGTTTCGGAAGGATTGAAAAAGCATCCCAGGACCAGTACCGCAAGAATGGGACCCACACTGGAAAGGGCAACCAGACCGAAGCTGTCGCTTGCAGCATTTCTGTCGCCACGGACAGATGCCAGACCTACACCTAACGCCATTATAAAAGGAACGGTCATGGGACCTGTAGTCACACCCCCGGAGTCGAAGGCAACCGCCAGAAAATCTTTGGGCACTATAAAGGATACGGTAATAACCACCGCATACAGCACCAACAATATGATAGATAAATTTATTTGAAATAAAATTCGAAGAATTGCTAAAGCCAGAAAAATTCCCACACCTACGGCTATGGTCAGAATCAGTCCCATATTGGGAATCGCCGGCACCTGTTCCGCCAGCACCTGCAAATCCGGCTCCGATATGGTAATAATGACTCCCATCAGGAAGCCTATGAAAATAATCCGAAAAATACGGCGTTTCTTTGAAATCTGCACACCGATACCTTCGCCTAAAGGCGTCATGGCCATTTCCGCACCCAGCTGAAAAAACCCCATACCGATGACCAGCATAACTGCGCCACAGAAAAACATAACAATTGTATCTAACTCTATAGGAATAAAAAGAATGCTGATACCTAAAACAATACCTGTAATGGGCAAAACAGCAGAAAGTGATTCCAGTATTTTTTCTTTCAGTTTCGGATTCATATGCCATCCCCTTTTTCGTTGTGTTGTTATTATACAATAGGGAACGAGACTGTGGCAAGTTAAGGGGCTGTTAAATTCCATTTATTCAGCTTCACACCGCTATATATCAGCGTATAATATTCTCACTCTTCGCTTACCAGCTCCGACAGGGGCTTAAAGGAATATCCCATATCCTCCCACCGGGTCAACAGTTCATCCAGGATCTCTCCGTTGGTATTTGACGTGTTGTGCAACAATACCACTGCCCCGGGATGAACTCTTGTAGTCAGTTTATCAAAAGCTTCTTCATGGCTTGGCTGGTTATCCTGGTTCCAGTCCACATAGGCAAGACTCCAGAAAATCGTATAATACCCCAGTTCTTCTGCCATTTCCAGATTTTTCACATTACATTTTCCCTGAGGCGGACGGTAATAAGGAGACAGCTCTGTACCCGTAATCTCATAAAAAAGCTGCGCAACATCATTTACTTCGTTCTCAAAGCTTTCTATGTCAGAAATAGACGACATATCCGGATGATGATAAGTATGGTTGCCTACTGCATGTCCTTCTTCCACCATCCGCTTTACTAGTTCCGGCTCCGTTTCCAAATAATGCCCTACCACAAAAAAGGTTGCCGGCGCATTATGCTTTTTCAAAGCATCCAGTATAGGCTCCGTATTGCCGTTCTCATAACCGCAGTCAAAGGTCAGATAGAGAACCTTTTCGCTGTCATCTCCCATATAATAAGCATGATACCATGCCAAGTCTTCTGCTGATGCATTGCCTCTGGGCTGGGTTTCCGGCTCCCCAAATCCAAGTCCCCAGTCCTCGGATTCCAGTACCAGTTCAAAACCATCAGGTCTTGTCTTTGGTTCCGGCCTGCTAACGCCTTCTTCCATTTCATTTTCATCAGTTTCCTCTTCTTCCCTGGCTTTCTCTAGGGATTCCTCACTTTCTATTACGTTAATAGCATTTTCTGCCGCAGTCCCTTCAGACTCCGCTTCTGTATTTTCAATCTGACCCTGCTGCTCTGTTTGTTCCGTATCCGTCTCTCTTACTTTCTGGCCTGATAAACTGCAGCCTGCCAATATCATAGCAAAAAATATAGCTGCTGCCACACCCACTCTTTTTATCATATTACCTTTTCGTCTCACTCCATCCATCTCCTGTCTCTTCT
>CAZZHJ010000091.1:0-8727 GCA_964653815.1 uncultured Lachnospiraceae bacterium | reverse complement strand
CAGAATTAGCAGACAACCAGACTGTATTTTATCTAGATATCAACAGTGTGTTTTGTGACGAGAGCGGCGGGCTGAATCCGGAGTATACTTTTGACGGCGTACATCTTTACGCTCAGTATATCCATATCTGGAAGGAATATCTTATGAGCCATGGTGTGGAATTTGCCGGGGAGAATGATTAAGAGAAAGCACGGAAAACCGGGAACGATAAAGGAAGAGGAAAAAAGAGAAAAAAGAAAGCCACAGGCATAAAACCGGAAAATTCGTCCATACTAATCCAAAACGGAGGTAGTCAAAATGGACGGAATCAATCAAAGTATTGCTCCCGGTATAAACGGTGCTGTGGAGCTGGGAGTACAGAATAAAATTGACAGCCCGATAGAAGATGAGCGTATGCAGAGACTGTCTGCAAAGCTCATTGCAAAAGGAAGAGAGGCTGATTGGCAAAGAGCTGTGTCCAATGAAGATTACAGACAGGCCCTTTATGATGAATTTGAGATTTAGCAGGGAATTTTAATACCCGTTTTTCTTTAATTCTGCAACAATTTCATAAAATATATTTAAAACGTCAAAGCCTTTTATGTCTTCCCGTTTTAAATCAATCATATCGCCATGGGAAATCCCGCGGCGATATTTATTTTCTAAAATTCCACGAAAATTTCCCCATTGTACGCTGGAAATGTCTACGAGGCCGTCATTCTGCCTGCCTTTGCAGGTACACATGAGCAGATAGGGAATGGACAGGAGGGAATCGCTGAAGCAGGATTTCATTACCGAGCCATAGCTCTGATAATAAACCCCGGGAATATCCTTGTTCTTTTTGTTAAATTCCTGACAGAAAGCTGGATCTAACTGCTTGCTGGCAGAATAGCAGTCTGGTTTGTCGTCTCCCGCCAGGATAAAGGGACGATTGATACAGTCTGCAATAAAGTGGTAGAGGGAGTCGGGAAGCTTATTCAAGAGCGTGATTAACTCCGAACCGTAATGGGGCGTATTGATGGTGGTTAAGGATGCCACCCTGTCGCCATAGCCCATGGAGGAAATAAGATAACGGGCTTCCAGTCCGCCTTTGGAATGTGCAATGATATTTACTTTGTCGCAGTTGTTTTCCTCTAAAGCGCGGTCTATGGTCTGTGCAATGACTGCTGTATTTTCTTCAATAGTACCCCATGCCTTCTGGTGTCCGTAATAGATTTTAGCTCCGTGCTTTCCAAGAAGAAGAGGGATTCTGCCCCAGTAATTGAAATAGCGTAAATCCCGGAAGCCGATACCGTGGAGTAAGACAAGAGGATATTTGGTGGCGCAGGCATCGTCTTCTACATGGAATGCTTCTATATCTCTTCTGTGTACAGCCACCAGGTACTCATCTTTTGCAGCGCGGCACATAATATGAGCCAGATAAAGCTGTACAAAAGGCACAAACATAAACAGGCAGATAAAAATTCTCTTTACAATACCCAGATTGCGTGAGGTAAAGAAAACCCGAAGGCATCCGTTTGCCAGAAAGAGCCATACAAAGATAATGGCATAAATGACTTCTGAAGAGATAAGAAAGGTATGCCAGGGAAAGCTTTCATAAGGCAATTCATATGCTATGATACGGTGATAGGGATTGCCAAACGCTGGAAAAAGCTTTGGCAATACAAAAAAACAGCAAGCATACCAGAGAGGCAGCAGATAAAGCCCGATCATTCCTACATGAATCAGATTTCTGCCGCCGTAGAGAATGCCGATGCGCGTGCTTCCGCTTTCGTTTTTCCGCAGGCGGTGGAAATGAATCCGCAGGGTGGTGTAAAGCTGAAATATCACTACGGCAATCCAGAAAAATATGTAAGAAATGTCCGATATCTTTGGCAGAAAATCTGGCAGATAATCACAAATATAATAAACCAGCAAAGGAAGATGGGGTGCAAAAAACAAATAGGGAATCAGCCATTTCTTTTTAGAAAGATCGCAAATCCGTATAATATCCAGTAATGGAATAAAGAGTAGAAAGATTGTCCAAAGATAAATTTGTATCATGTTTTTTCCTCTGTATGTCTGATTTTGTAAATATAGTATAACACAAATATATGCAAATGAACGAGAGAAAACATATTTTTGATAACTGCCTGAAGTTGGTGTGGTTTATTAACGTTATACATTGACCGAATAATCAGCTGATGCTATACTTTTTAAAAGTCAACCTTTTTGGCAAATGCTGCGAGGGGAAATTTTTGCTATTTGCGGCAGTGCCCTTGAGCGAATGGAGGAAAAATGACAGATACAGTTAACGAAAAATCCACGGATAACGCTGATGTAAAGTCCGTTTTTATGCCGATGATTCATTTTATACTTTCAATTGCTTTATTTATTTTAAGTAATTATTTAAGCCGGTTTGCCCGCAATTATCTAAGTCAGAATTTTGAGGCGGTTTGGATTTTTATCATATGGGGATATGTAAGACCATTATTGTATCTTTGCAGCGGCTGGCTGTTTATCAATGGATTAAATAGATACTTTTTTAACTATCCCTTTATATGTAAAATTTCAAAGAACCGGAAAACCGTTTCAAAAGTACTTTTGATTATCCTGACGGTTTTTCTTGTAATATGTTTCCTGAATGTATTGCCGCCTACCATAAGATTCTGTGCTTCAAGCTGGTTTCATATTGATTTGTTATCAGCTTACCCATGGCTGTCATTTGTGTTTACCGAGTCCGGGAGTTTCTTTTTGCTGGGTAAATTAGGGGTAATTTTATATCTGAATTTACAAGAAGAAAATAGTTTCATTTTTATTTTTTTAGGAATTATATTGTGGTATCTGAGGCTTCCTAATTCAAAAGAAATAAATTGTGGAAACGTTTCAACCGGTACAGAGAATGAATGAACGACAAGTTGGTTGTTTAACTGATTAAACAGAATAATAAAAACGGCACCGTTTATGGAATCGGTGCCGTTTAGTATTTTTATTTTCTTTAAAATATCTTAATATTCTTTTGCAGCCTCTTCGCCGTTTAATACGCGGATTGCGCCCTGAGCTAAAGCTAACAGCTCGTCTTCGCCGGGATAAACAGTGAAAGGAGCCATCCATTCGCATTTTTCCTTTAAGCCTGCGATAACGCCCTTATCGTAAGCAATACCTCCGGTTGCGATAATCTGGTCAACCTTGCCGTTTAAGACACATGCCATGGAGCCGATATCTTTAGCAACCTGCTGGATAAATGCTTCCCGCAGCTTAGCAGCCTCTTCATTTCCTTCGGAAGCCATTTTCTCCACATCACGCATGTCGTTGGTGCCGAGGTATGCATTGAATCCGCCGTTTCCTACGATTTTTTTGTAAACTTCCTTCTCAGTATATTTACCGGAGAAGCACATTTTAATCAAAGCACCAGAAGGAACCGCGCCTGCCCTTTCGGGAGAGAATGCGCCGTCGCCGTCCAAAGCGTTAAATACATCTACAACCTTGCCCTGCCTGTGAGCGCCTACGGAAACGCCGCCGCCCATATGTACTACTACAAGATTTAAGGAATTATAGGATTTGCCGTTTTCCTTTGCGTAACGTTTTGCAACAGCTTTCTGATTTAAAGCATGGAAAACGCTGGTGCGGGGCAGTTCCGGTACGCCGGAGTATCTTGCAATGTCTTCCAGTTCGTCTACAACAACCGGGTCAACGATATAAGAGGGAACGCCGATGGAATCTCCGATTTCCCTTGCCAGAATACCGCCTAAGTTGGAAGCGTGCTGGCCCTGTACGCCTGCCTTTAAATCCTCCAGTAAGGAATCGCTTACTGCGTAAGTGCCGCCGGGAATGGGCTTTAACATGCCGCCGCGTCCCACTACAACATTTAAGGATTTAATATCAAAATTTTTGGAATCCAATAAATTTAAAATAATGTCCTTGCGGAAATCCTTCTGGTCTACGATGGAAGCGTAGCTTGCGATTTCTTCTGTGGAGTGTCTCAAGGTTTCTTCAAATAATAAGGTCTCGTCTTCAAATACACCGATTTTGGTGGAGGTGGAGCCGGGATTGATAATCAAGCTTTTAATAGACATATTCATTCTCCTTTTATTTATTTTTCATGAATTCAGATACAACAGCGCCTAAAGCCAGAGAGTTGACTTTAACCTCAACAGAGTCGGAGCGGCTTGTTAAAAGAACCGGAGCTTTTGTGCCGGTCAGCATATTGCCGTTTACCATCTTTGCCGTATGTACCATAGCTTTGTATACGAGATTTCCTGCATGGATGTCGGGGAACAGTAAAACGTCTGCATCTCCTACGATTTTCCTGTCGGAAGCCCCTGCCTTGTGCTGTGCTGCTTCGGGACAGGTTGCCAGATCAAAGGAAAGAGGACCGTCAACGATACATCCGGTAATCTTGCCTTCCTCATTCATCTTGGTAAGCTCTGCAGCTTCAACGGTAGCGGGCATTTTGGGATTTACAACCTCAACTGCCGCAAGGGGTGCAACCTTGGGATTGGGAATGCCGCATGCGTGACAGATTTCCACAGTGTTGTTGATAATGGCAACTTTATCCTCAAGTGTAGGATAGGGGATAAATGCAACGTCGGACAAGAACAGCAGCTGGTCTATACCTTCCACATCAAATACGCAGACATGGGATAAGGGCTGGCCGGTACGGAGACCTACCTCTTTATCCAGAACACTCTTTAAGAAGCCCTTGGTATCAATCATACCTTTCATATACATATCCGCTTTTCCATCATGGATAAGTGAAACAGCTTTTCTTGCAGCCTCGGTAATATCTTTTTCGTCGATGATTTCATAGCCTGATAAATCCATCTGGATGGATGCGGCGATTTCTCTAATCTTATCTTCATCGCCTACTAAAATAGCATCAGCAATATTGCGCTCTTTTGCAACCTTGATCGCTTCCAAAACAGGAGCATCCTGAGCAACGGCAACGGACACTTTTTTCAGTGGACAGCCGTCTAATTTGGCAATTAACTCATCAAAACTCTTTGTCATTTTATCCTACCTCTTTCTTCATATTTAATCATGGGTATGCGGACATACCGCATCCGTTAAAATCATATCACTATTGTGGGTAAAAATCAACGAGGGAGACATTTTGTTCCTAAAAAAATACGGATATTTATAATGGAAAATGGCAGGGTTTGTTGAAACTTTGAAATTTTCGTAGGTAATTGTAATGCAAAATGGGCGGGCGGTATGGTATAGTGGATACAGAGTGTTTGCCAGTGTCGAAGACTGCAGATGAATAGAAAGGAACAAAATGCGGAGGATGAAACGTGGATAAAAGAGAAAAGCCCAATAAAATTTCAGTAATACAGAACATGACGTTAATTAGCATAGTGCTTTTGGGAGTCAGTGCCCGTGTTCTGATGCATCTGGTCAGTAAAAATATCATTGGAGATGTGGGGGATACTATTTGTGTAGTGTGTCTCGCATGGATAATACTTATCACGTTTATGGGAATCGAACTGAAAAGGTGGATAGTACAGGATAAGTGCGATATTGAAACCTATGAGGTATATTTAAAGAGAAGGCTTGGTAAGAGAAAAAATTGGGTATTATTGCATCTGGAATTGCTTTTTACCAGTATCGTGCTGGAAAAGTATGAGGAAAGCAGGGAAGAGATAGAAATACTGCACAGCTTGGACAGCCGTATGAATAGGGAGCAGAGATTAAGACTTCATCTGTTGTCCATGGATTACAAGTATGCAATGGGGGAATATTCATCTTCCTCTCCGGAAGAGGATGTAGAAACTGCCAAGGAAATGCTGAAAAAATGTAAGCGCATAAGGGGCAGACGAAAAAAACAGTATCAGGACGCCATAGAACTGCGGAGATGTCTTATAGAAGAAGAGTGGAAGGATGCGTTGCGACTGTTAGTTGCAATGGAGAAACGAAGCGTTTATGAACAGATGTACTGTAGCTATAAGATGGGAAGCTGTTTTTATGAGCTTGGCAAGTATGAAGCGGCTTTTCGCCAGCTGGAAGTTGTCTCCAAATGGGGTGGCGTTGCAAAGTTCGCCGCCGGGGCAGATGCTTTGCTGGAAAAAATACCTAACAGGGAGTGGTATGAAACCGGGGAACAGAAGAAGGAAAAGCGTATTGGGATAAGCCCCAGATGTTATAAGATTGCTGTGGCGATAATCATTGGGTTGCTGTGGATTGGTTTTGCCTTTGCAAGTTGTTCATAAAAATTTCATGGAATGGTCACAGGGCTTTTAGTTGAATCCCGTAATTAAATCTGTTACAATAAGCTTTAGGGTTTAAAAAGGGAAGTTTTTTTTCTTCCCGAAATTATAGGAGCGACAGAAATGAATGTTGTAGAAAAGGTATTCGGCACTCACAGTGAAAGAGAGCTGAAGCGGATTTATCCCATTGTGGACAAGATTGAAGCACTGAGAGATTCCATGATGGCTTTGTCCGATGAAGAGTTGAAAAATAAGACGAAAGAATATAAAAACAGATTTTCCGAAGGTGAGACTTTGGACGATCTGCTTCCGGAGGCATTTGCAACCGTCAGGGAGGCAGCCAGAAGAGTTCTGGATATGGAGCACTACAGAGTCCAGCTGATTGGCGGCATTATTCTCCATCAGGGGCGTATTGCAGAGATGCGTACCGGTGAAGGTAAAACACTTGTATCCACCCTTCCCGCATACCTCAATGCTTTAGAGGGCAAGGGCGTTTGCGTTGTAACGGTCAACGACTATCTGGCAAAGCGTGACGCGGAATGGATGGGACAGGTTCATGAATTTTTGGGATTAAAGGTAGGCGTTGTATTAAATGCCATGAAATCCGACGAGCGCAGGGAGGCATATGCCTGTGACATTACCTATGTTACCAACAATGAACTGGGATTTGATTATCTGCGTGACAACATGGTTATATATAAAGAACAGTTGGTGCTGCGGGATTTACACTATGCCATTATCGATGAGGTTGACTCGGTTTTAATCGATGAAGCTCGTACACCTCTTATTATCTCCGGACAGAGCGGCAAGTCCACCCGTATTTATGAAGCCTGCAATCTGCTTGCACTGCAGTTAAAGCGTGGTAAGGATTTGGAAGAGCAGTCCAAGATGGATATCATCATGGGCATCGAGCAGGAGGAGACCGGAGATTTTATTGTCAATGAAAAGGATAAAACTGTCAACCTGACTACGGAAGGTGTTGCCAAGGTTGAGCGTTTCTTCAATATTGAGAACCTTGCTGACCCGGAGAACCTGGAGATTCAGCACAATACCATTTTAGCTCTCCGTGCCCACAACCTGATGGCGAGAGATCAGGATTATGTGGTAAAAGATGACCAAGTATTGATCGTCGATGAGTTTACGGGACGTATTATGCCGGGCCGCCGCTATTCTGACGGTCTGCATCAGGCAATTGAGGCCAAGGAGCATGTAAAGGTAAAACGTGAGAGCAAGACTCTGGCAAATATTACATTCCAGAACTTCTTTAATAAATTTGAGAAAAAAGCCGGTATGACAGGTACGGCTTTAACGGAAGAAAAAGAGTTCCGTGATATTTACGGAATGGACGTTATTGAAATTCCTACCAACAAGCCGGTAGTAAGGCAGGATTTGCAGGATGCGGTTTATAAAACAAGAAAAGAAAAGCTGAAGGCCGTTGTAGAGGAGGTAAAGGCTGCTTATAAAAAGGGACAGCCTGTATTAGTGGGCACCATTAATATTGATGCTTCCGAGGAGCTTAGTAAGCTTTTAAGTAAGCAGGGAGTTCCCCACAAGGTTTTGAATGCCAAGTTCCATGAACTGGAAGCGGAAATCGTTGCGGATGCAGGTATTCACGGACATGTTACCATTGCCACCAACATGGCGGGTCGTGGTACGGATATTAAGCTGGACGAAGAAGCAAAGGCCGCAGGTGGTCTTAAGATTGTGGGTACAGAGCGTCATGAATCACGCCGTATTGATAACCAGTTAAGAGGACGTTCCGGACGTCAGGGAGACCCGGGAGAATCCAGATTTTTCCTTTCCTTAGAGGATGATCTGATGCGTCTTTTCGGTGGAGAGAGAACCATGGCGTTGTTCAATGCTCTCGGTATTCCCGAAGGGCAGGAGATTGAGCACAGCTCGCTCACCAAGGCTATTGAAAAGGCGCAGAAAAAGATAGAGGGCAATAACTACGGTATTCGTAAAACCCTGTTGGATTACGACCAGGTTATGAATGAGCAGAGAGAGATCATTTATGCGGAGCGCCGCCGTGTGTTGGATGGCGAAAGCATGCGGGATGCCATTTATAAGATGATTACTGACATTGTGGAAAATTCCGTTTCCATGTGCATTTCCGATGACGGAAAAAGTGATGACTGGGATCTGGTGGAGCTGCATCAGATTCTTGGAAGCATTATTCCTGTGAAACCGTTGAATCATGGCATGGTAAAGGGAATGAAGAAAAACGAATTGCTCCATATGTTAAAGGAAGAGGCGGTTAAGCTTTATGAGAGTAAGGAAGCAGAATTCCCTAATGCGGAGGCAATTCGTGAAGTCGAGCGTGTTATTTTATTAAAGGTAATCGACAGGAAATGGATGACTCATATTGATGATATGGACCAGCTGCGTCAGGGCGTGGGTCTTGCCGCATATGGACAGAAGGATCCTGTTGTGGAATACAAAATGAGCGCTTATGAAATGTTTGATGCCATGACAGAAAATATCAAAGAAGATACTGTAAGGCTGTTGTTCAGCGTCCGCGTAGAGCAGAAGGTGGAAAGGGAACAGGTTGCCCAGGTTACAA
>CAZZHJ010000090.1:5054-8776 GCA_964653815.1 uncultured Lachnospiraceae bacterium | reverse complement strand
AGTAATACAAGATATCTTTAACGCGAATAAGGAGGTGTAACGATGTCTATCTGTCCTAAAAATAAATCTTCTAAAGGTAGAAGAGATAAGAGAAGAGCAAACTGGAAGATGAGCGCTCCTACATTAGTAAAGTGCAGCAAATGCGGCGCTTTAATGATGCCTCACAGAGTATGTAAATCCTGTGGCGCATACAACAAGAGAGAAATCATCAGCGTAGATTAATTAAATTGTCTTTTTGTTGTATTTTTCGGATTAAAATTTCAGAAAATATGAAAAGATACGGAAAAGTGTGTAAGTTGTTGATAACTTGCACACTTTCTTTTATAATTAAAAATAGTGGTTTAATAATCATAATTTGTCGATATATGATATGCGTGCAGAAAATAAGCGGTTTGAAAACGGATAAAGTCACTGCATGGTTATATAAAGGAAACCAGGAGAGAAGCGATGAAAAGGGTATCCAGTATTATTTGTGCGATTGCATTTTTTATGACTTTAATTTTTGCGGATTCGGATTCTGTGTATGGAGAGGAAGGCTCCAGCCTGCAGAACTGGATCGTATATGAATATAATGAGACCAACGGACTTCCTACGGGAGAGGCAAATACGGTATTACAGACAAAGGACGGGTATGTGTGGATTGGAAGCTACGGAGGGCTGATCCGTTATGACGGCACCACTTTCCGGAATTATTCCACGGAAAATGCCATTCCTTCCTCCAGCATTCGTGCCCTTTATGAAGACGGGGAAGGACGTCTGTGGGTCGGCACCAACGACAGAGGCGTCTATCTGTATGAAAACCAGGAATTTATCCATTGTGAATATGAGAACGAACAGGAGTTTTTATCTGTCCGCTCTTTTGCTGAGGATTCCGCAGGAAATCTCTATGTGGGCACTACCTCAGGCGTGGCTAAGATTGAGGACAACAGGCTGTCGGTTGTAAATGATGCAGCTTATGGCATGACGGTTTACAGTCTGGCGGTAGATGAAAATGATGTTCTATGGGCATGTATCAGTGACGGGATTGCCCTGCTCCTTGACCGGGAAGGGGAATTGGTTTATACTTTCCAGTCCGATGTGCTGGGGGCGGATTTATATTGTGCGGGAACGGCAAAGGACGGCACCTTATATCTGGGCACAAGTGAAAATCTTCTTTACCGTGTGGAGTTTTTGAATCAGGAATATAATGGGGATTCCTTTAAGTTTCACAAATATATGACAGGGGAAGTTTCTACCGCCAATTATATTGCACAGGATGAAGAGGGAAATATCTGGGTTGCTGCATTAAGCGGAACAGGCTATCTGGATGCGGACTATGACTGGCATCCGGTTTCTTCAAAGCATGTGACGGCGGCTAATACAGTTGCATTTGACTATGAGGGAAATGTCTGGCTGGCTTCCAGCGGGTACGGCGTCATTCATCTGGTAAAAGGCATTTATTATAATGCCAATGATGCGGCAGGCATATTCGAGACGGCCATTAATACAGTGGCAGTCTGCGACAGCGGCTATTATCTAGGAACAGATACGGGATTGATTATTTTGAATCGAAAGTTTGAGCCGGTGGAAAATGATTTGACAGAAATGCTTAAGGGCGTGCGGATTAGAAATATTTTGTGCGACAGCAAGGGCAATATCTGGATCGGGACCTACTATCAGTACGGACTTCTGTTGTATGAGCCGCAGGAGGAAAAACTCACAACCTTTACACAGGAGGATGGGTTATCCAATGAACAGATCAGGATGGTTTTAGAATGCTCCGACGGCAGCATTGCAGTGGCAAGTCAGAACGGCGTGTCCATATTAAAAAACCGTCAGGTAACAGAAACATATACGGAAAAGGACGGTCTGTCCTATCCCATAATCCTTTGCCTTTGTGAAGGCGAAGATGGAACCTTGTATGCGGGAAGTGACGGACAAGGGTTTTATGCAATAAAGGATGGTCAGGTAAACCATTACGGCTTTGATGAAGGGCTTGAAGCGGGAGTTGTGCTCAGGATGCTGCCGGATGAAAACGGACAGGGGATGTTTATCAGCGCCGGAAACGGGCTTTATTACTGGGATTTTGAAAGCTTTCGGGAACTGACAAATTATAATAAGAGTCCCGGCAGTATTTTCGATATGTACATAAATGACGGAAACCTATGGCTGATGCAGAGTAACGGAATCAATGTGTTAAACAGGGAACAGCTGCTTTCGGGAGAAGAGACGACGGTTAAGATAATCGGCGTTTCCAGCGGTCTGACAGGAAGCTTAAACGCAAACAACTGGAATGTGGAAGAAAACGGTCTGTTTTACCTGTGTACCGGTAACGGTATATCCGTTCTAGATATGGCACAGTTAGATGGAGAACAGAAAAGCGTCCATGTGGTAATGAACCGGATAGAAGTGGATGGAGAAATTTACGAAATGCCGGAAAGCATAAATGTGGACGGAAATGTTACCCGTTTGACTTTTCAGTTTGCGGCATTGTCCTATTCCGGCAGGGAGATAAATGCAAGATACCGGTTAAAGGGCTTTGATGAGGAAAGCCACAGCATTACAAATGCCCAGCCCATGAGCGCCAGCTATACAAACCTTTCCGGCGGTGATTATGAATTTCTGGTGGAGATTCTGGCGGCGGACGGGGAAAGCATTCTGGCATCCCACAGTGTTTTGATTCACAAGAATTACAGATTTTGGGAACATAAGTGGTTCTGGATTTTGGCTGTTGCTTTGGGATTGGTTTTTGTATCATTTATCATATGGCTGGCTATCCGCTTAAAGACCCTGCGGTTGAAACGGCGGCAGGCAGAGTACCAGAATATTATTAACCAGTCCTTAAATACCTTTGCTAACACCATTGATGCCAAGGACAAATATACCAACGGCCACTCCCAACGGGTAGCTTTATATTCTAGGGAGCTTGCCAAGAAACTGAAAATGTCCAAGGAAGAGCAGGAACGGATTTATTATATTGCCTTAATGCATGATATAGGAAAAATCGGAATTGCCGATGAAATACTGAATAAGCCTGGCAAACTGACGTCGGAAGAGAGAGCGGTTATTATGAGTCATCCCGCAATCGGTGGAGAGATTTTAAAGGACTTTACTTCCTTGCCGGGAATTAGTGAGGGAGCCCGCTATCATCATGAGAGATATGATGGAAAGGGTTATAATGAAGGTTTAAGGGGAGAGGATATTCCGTTTTTTGCCAGAATCATCTGTGTGGCGGATTCCTATGATGCCATGTCCAGCACCAGATGTTACCGTAAGGATCTGGATGAAGAGACAATTGTTAAGGAATTGAAAAATAATGCAGGTACCCAGTTCGACCCGAACATCGTGGATGTTATGCTGGAGCTGATTGAAGAGGGTAAGGTTCCGGTGGACATTTGTTGACTTTTTCCCCTTCTTTTAGTATATTTATAAAGGTATGGAGGTTGAAGATAATGGGAGAAATGGTAAATGTTGCATTAGACGCAATGGGCGGAGACAATGCACCGGGAGAGATTGTAAAAGGTGCGGTAGAAGCCGTTAATGAAAGAGATAATGTTAAGGTATTTTTGTTGGGAAAAGAGGATCTAGTAAAAGCAGAACTGGCAAAATATACCTATGATGAAAGCAGAATAGAGGTTATACATACAGAAGATGTCATTGAAATGGCAGAGGCTCCCGTAAATGCTATCCGTAAAAAGAAGGATTCCTCCATTGTAAAAGGCATGAACATGACCAAAGAAGGC
>CAZZHJ010000090.1:0-5044 GCA_964653815.1 uncultured Lachnospiraceae bacterium | reverse complement strand
AACAGATGCTTTCGTTTCGGCAGGCAGCACCGGTGCGGTACTGGTAGGCGGCACTGTTTTAGTAGGAAGAATCAAGGGAGTGGAAAGAGCGCCTTTAGCGCCGTTGATTCCTACGGCTGAAGGAGCTGCTCTTTTAATCGACTGCGGGGCCAATGTGGATGCAAGGTCTTCCCATTTACTGCAGTTTGCAAAGATGGGTTCTATTTATATGGAAAGCGTTATGGGTATTAAAAATCCCCGTGTGGCGCTAGTCAGCAATGGTGCAGAAGAGGAAAAGGGAAATGCTCTGGTAAAAGAAACCCATCCCCTTTTAAGAAGCTGTCCCGATATTAACTTTATTGGTAATATTGAGGCAAGGGATATTCCCATGGGCATGGCGGATGTAGTTGTCTGTGAGGCGTTTGTGGGCAATGCTATTTTAAAGACCTATGAAGGCGTAGGCGCTGTTTTGATCAACAAGATCAAAGGCAGCCTTATGGAAAACTTACGCACAAAAATTGGCGCTCTTTTGATTAAGCCCGCTTTGAAAAGGACTCTGGGCGATTTTGATGTGGATAAGTATGGCGGGGCTCCGCTTTTGGGATTAAACGGTCTGGTTGTAAAGACCCACGGCAATTCAAAGGCGGTTGTTATCAAAAACTGTATTTTCCAGTGCGCCACATTTAAAGAACAGAAAATTAACGAGAAGATAAAGGAAAGAATCGTTCCCGTAAGCGAATAGGAAGGAAGTCATTTGGTGGAATTTGAAGTTTTACGCGACATTCTGGTTAAAATACTTGGGGTTGCTCCTGATGAAATAACCATGGACAGCACATTTGCAGAGGACCTGGGTGCGGATTCTTTGGATATGTATCAGGTTGTCCTGCAAATGGAAGAAACCTTTGATATAGAAATGGTGCCGGAGAAGGTTGAAAAAATTAAAACAGTTTCCGAAGCAGTGTCCTATATTACACACGCAAAAAAGAAATAAAAAGCCCGTCAGGGGCTTTTTCATTGCGCGCTGCGGACTATGCTATAAAAGAAGTAAAGGTTACAAAAATGGAATCAATGGAAGAACTGGAACAGAAAATAGGATATAGCTTTAAAAATGAAGCGTTGCTGCGTCAGGCACTTACTCACAGCTCTTTTTCCAACGAACAGAAAATCAAGAAATGGAAAAATTATGAGCGCATTGAATTTTTGGGAGATGCGGTTCTGGAATTAATCAGCAGCGACTATTTTTACCGAACCTATCCTGATGAAACGGAAGGAAACCTTACTAAGATGCGGGCGGCTGCCGTCTGCGAACAGGCCCTTGCAATTACCGCAAGAGCACTGGACCTTGGAAAGTACCTGGTGTTGGGAAAGGGCGAGGAGCAAAACGGCGGCAGGGAACGGGATTCCATTATTGCCGATGTGGTAGAGGCTCTGATTGGCGCTATTTATCTGGATTCCGGCATAAGGGAGGCAAGGCGTTTTATTTACCGCTTTGTGCTCAATGATTTGGAGAATAAACGTCTTTTTTTTGATGCAAAGTCTGTTTTACAGGAGTATTTACAGGAAGAAAAGGCGGGAGAACTGGCTTACAGACCCATAGGGGAAGAAGGACCGGAGCACAAAAAGGTTTTTGTCATGGAGGCAGTAGTAAACGGAGAAGTTGTCGGAACCGGTAAAGGAAAAAGCAAGAAGGCGGCGCAGCAGAGTGCGGCTTATGATGCCTTAATGAAATATAAAGGGGCAGATGAGGGGTAAATTATGTATTTAAAGAGTATTGAAGTTCATGGATTTAAATCCTTTGCAAATAAAATTGTATTTCAGTTTCATCAGGGTATTACGGGAATCGTAGGCCCTAACGGAAGCGGTAAGAGTAATGTTGCCGATGCGGTTCGCTGGGTTTTGGGCGAACAGCGTATTAAGCAGCTCCGTGGCGCCAGCATGCAGGACGTTATTTTTTCCGGTACGGAAAGCCGCAAGCCCCTGGGCTATGCCTATGTTGCCATTACCCTTGATAATAGTGATCATTCCTTAGCCATTGATTTTGAGGAAGTTACCATTGCCAGAAGAATTTACCGTTCCGGGGAAAGTGAATATCTGATTAACGGCGCACCATGCAGATTAAAGGATGTTAATGAATTGTTTTATGATACCGGTATCGGTAAGGAAGGGTATTCCATTATCGGACAGGGTCAGATTGACAAAATCTTAAGCGGTAAGCCGGAAGAACGCCGCGAGCTTTTTGACGAAGCGGCAGGTATTGTAAAATTCAAGAGAAGAAAAGTGACTGCTCAGAAAAAGCTGGAGGACGAAAAGGCCAATATGGTCCGTATAAACGATATTCTGGCGGAACTGGAAAAGCAGATAGGGCCTTTGGAGAAGCAGTCTGAAAAGGCAAAGATATATTTAAAGCAGAAAGAGGAATTAAAGACTCTGGATGTGAATATGTTTTTACTGGAGAATGCCCGTCTGAAAGAGCAGTTTGAGGATGTGAAGGAAAAATATGCAGTTGCATCCGAGGATTTGGACAATACCACAAAAGAGTATGAAAATATTAAGTCTGAATATGACAAAATTGCAGAAGAATTGGAAGAACTGGAGCGCAATATAGAAGAGGAACGCATGGCTCTTTCCGACACCAATGTGATGCGTGGAAAGCTGGAAGGACAGATTAATGTCTTAAAGGAACAGATTTTGTCCGCAACGGGCAACGAAGAGCATTTAAAAGTCAGACAGGCTTCTTTGCAGGAACAGATTGCAGGCAAGGATAAGGAAAAGGAAGAAATTCTTGCAGGTAAAAAGCAGTTTGATGATGCCCTTTCCCAGATGGAGGAAAAGAAGGCGGAGGCACAGCTTGCGCTGGAGAATCTGCAAAACCGCATGGAGGAATTGAACGGGCAGATTGAAGCAGGCAAGAATTCCATTATCCAGGCATTAAATGACCGTGCAGGCATCAAGTCCCGGATCAGCAGCTTTGATACAAGGCTGGAGCAGATTCAGATCCGTAAGGCGGAATTGAATTCCAGGCTTCTTCGTGCCAAATCCGATGAGGCAAAGCATGAAGAAACTATTTTAAAATTACAGGGCGAATTTGAGGCTATCAATGAGGAAATCAGCGGATTAAATGAAAAGCAAAGCTCTTTAGAAGAGAGAAATCACGAGATTACTGATGAACTTTCTGCAAAGGACCAGAAACTGCGGGATATCCAGGTGCTTTATCACCAGGCAAAATCCAAGCTGGATGCCATCAGTAATTTAACGGAGCGTTACGACGGCTACGGCAACAGTATCCGCAAGGTCATGGAGCAGAAAGAAGAAAACAAAGGTATTATCGGCGTTGTGGCGGATATTATCAAGGTGGAGGAAAAGTACGAAACTGCTATTGAAACAGCCCTTGGTGGTAACATTCAGAATATTGTAACCGATGATGAGGAAACCGCTAAAAAGATGATTTCCTTCTTAAAGACGAACAAATTCGGACGTGCTACTTTCCTGCCGCTTACTAGCATTACCAACCCCCAGGAATTTAAAACCCCTGAGGTCTTAAATGAAAAAGGCGTAATCGGTATGGCGGATGAGCTTGTCAATACCAAGAAGGAATACCGTAATGTGGCGAAGGCTATGTTAGGGCGTATCGTTGTTGTGGACAATGTGGACAATGCGGTTAAGATTGCCAGAAAATTTGATTACGGTATCCGTATGGTTACGGTAGAAGGCGAACTGCTTGTGCCCGGCGGAGCCATCAGCGGCGGCGCTTTCAAAAATTCCAGCAACCTTTTGGGAAGACGCCGTGAAATGGACGAGCTGGAAGCAAAGGTAAAGAATTACTTAAAAGAAATCGATGCGCTGTTAGATGACATTGAAAAGACCAAGAGCGAAAGAATGCAGGTAAGGCGCAGCTTAGAGGAAGTAAAGGCTACCCTGCAGGAGCGTTTTATCGCACAGAATACCGCCCGCCTCAATGTCATTCAGGCAGAGGAAAAGAGAAACGAAACAGGAAAAGGTTATTCCCAGTTAAAGGAAGAGCAGGAAGAGATAGAAGAACAGCTGGCTGAAATTGCAAAGGGAAAAGAAGATGCCGCTGCAGAACTGGAAAACTCCGAACAGATGGAAAAGAATGTCCAGATACAGATTTCGGAGTTCCAGAAGGAACTGGATGCTGTCAGGGAAGAAGAAGGAGAGCAGGCTGCAAGGAATGCAGAGATGGATGTGGAAATGGAAAAGGTTATCCAGAAGCAGTCCTTCGAACAGCAGAATCTGGACCGTATTCTTGCGGAACGGGGCAGATATGAGGAAGAACTGGCGGAAATCAATTCCGGCATGGAAAGCACCGTCAACGATATCGAGCAGAAAAAGGCTGATATTACAGAGCTTGAGAAAACTATTGCAGCTTCCTATGACAGCCAGAATGAAAATGAACAAAAGCTTTTGAACAATACAAAGCGCAGGGAAGAGCTTTCTGCAAAACAGAAAAACTTCTTTACGGACAGGGAGGCTTTGTCAGAGCGTATGACCGCTTTGGATAAAGAGGTATACCGTCTAAATGCCCAGAAGGAGCGGTTAGAGGAGTCCGTTGAAGCAAAGATCAATTACATGTGGGATGAGTATGAAATTACCCTTTCCGATGCGGCAGCCCTGCGTAACGAGGAAATGAATGACCTGACTGTTATGAAGAGGGACGCTGCGGCAATTAAGGATGCCATCAAACGTCTGGGAGACGTCAACGTCAACGCCATTGAGGATTATAAGAGCGTTATGGAGCGTTATACCTTCTTAAAGGAACAGTATGACGATTTGATTGAGGCGGAAAAACAGCTTTTAGGCATTATCGAAGAACTGGATACTGCCATGAGAAAGCAGTTTGAAGAAAAATTCGCTGAAATTACCAAGGAGTTTGATAAGGTATTTAAGGAACTTTTTGGCGGCGGCAAGGGTACTTTGGAACTGATAGAAGATGAAGATATTCTGGAAGCGGGCATTCGCATCATTGCCCAGCCTCCGGGAAAGAAGTTGCAAAATATGATGCAGCTTTCCGGCGGGGAAAAGTCATTGACGGCAATTGCCCTGTTAT
>CAZZHJ010000089.1:0-8809 GCA_964653815.1 uncultured Lachnospiraceae bacterium | reverse complement strand
TACAGAAGAAAAATATTGATAGATATACGGCCTTTTTCGGAGGAAATTATGTGGACGTGGAAAATACTCGGTACAGAATTAATTTATCTTGTTGAATGTTTTATTTTATACAGTTTTATCGGATGGGTGGTTGAATCCTTGTATATGTCTTTCTGCAATCACAAGTGGACCAACAGAGGATTTTCTTTCGGACCTTTCTGCCCTATATATGGCTTTGGCGGTGTTGTAGGGTATATGCTCATGAATCCTTTCAGGGAACATCTGATCGGACTGTATTTTGTAGGTGCGATTCTGGCCACAACATTTGAATATCTGGTAGGCGTACTGATGCAGAAAACACTCCATGAGGTATGGTGGGATTATAATGAAAAGCCCTTTAATTATAAGGGGATTATCTGTCTGGAAAGTACTATTGCATGGGGATTTTATGCTATCATTATCGTAAGATTTTTAAACGGACGGATGATGAATCTGGTAAGTAAAGTGCCTATGACAATCGGAAGAAGGTTGTGCTGGTGTGTGATCTTTATCTATTTTGTAGATTTTACATATCATTTAATTCTGGCAATGGGATATAACATGGATGCACAAAAGAGAAAAGTGAAGGATCTCTATAGAAACTTTAGGACAAGATGGAATTGATTCCCTATGGGAAAAGGGTTTGTTGTCGTATTTTTTGGTTGACAAATAAAATAACATAATTTATTATGCTTTTAGGCAGCAAGGATGTGGCTTCTTTCCTAGAGAAGTCACTTTTGTTTGCTGGTTTACTGTACAGACGCAGTGATAAAGAAGGAGGAGATTAATTATGAAAAAGAAATTGTTATGCGCTTTGTTAAGTGCAGCTATGACAGCTTCTTTATTGGTTGGATGCGGCAGCACACCTGCTGAAGGAACAGACACCAATACAGAGGCACCTCAGGCAACTGATGATGCAGCAGCTCCCGAAGCAGAAGATGCAGCAGGCACTTCTGAAAGCGGAGATGCAGGAGAGCTTACAGGAACAATCAAAATCGGTGGCATCGGACCTACAACAGGAACGGCAGCAGTTTACGGAAATGCAGTTAAGAATGCAGCACAGATCGCAGTTGATGAAATCAATGCAGCAGGCGGCGTAAACGGATGCAAGCTTGAGATTAACTTCCAGGATGATGAATGTGATGCAGAGAAAGCCGTAAATGCATACAACACATTAAAAGACTGGGATATGCAGCTTTTAATCGGAACAGTTACCAGCGGATGCTGTATTGCAGTAGAAGCTGTAGCTTCTGAAGATAATATGTTCTTACTGACACCTTCAGGTTCAGCTGTAGAGTGTGTCAGCGGAGAGAACGCTTTCCGTGTATGTTTCTCTGACCCCAACCAGGGTTCTGCTTCCGCAAGATATATCGGTGAAAACGGTCTTGCAGAAAAAGTAGCAGTTATTTATGACAGCTCCGATATTTATTCTTCTGGTATTTATGAGAAGTTTGCAGCAGAAGCAGCAAACCAGCCTTTTGAAATTGTAGCTGCAGAAGCATTTACAGCAGACAATAAGACAGATTTCAATACACAGTTAAAGAAAGCACAGGAATCCGGTGCAGACATGGTATTCTTACCTATTTACTACACAGAGGCTTCCCTGGTTCTTGCACAGGCTGATAAAATGGGATTTGAGCCTAAGTTCTTCGGATGTGACGGTTTAGACGGTATTTTACAGGTTGAGAACTTTGACACTTCTTTAGCTGAAGGCGTAATGCTTTTAACACCTTTCGCAGCAGATGCAAGTGATGAGATGACACAGAACTTTGTATCCGCTTACAAGGCAGCTTACGGCGGGGAAACACCTAACCAGTTCGCAGCAGATGCATATGATGCAGTTTATATCATCAAAGCGGCTGCTGAGAAAGCAGGCGTTACAGGAGATATGAGTGCATCTGAGATCTGTGACCTTCTGAAAGGTGCAATGCCTACCATCACTGTTGACGGTTTAACAGGCGCAGGCATTACATGGACAGCAGACGGCGAGCCTGATAAAGCTCCTAAAGCTGTTAAGATTGAAAATGGCGCATATGTTTCCATGGACTAAAATCAAGAAAAATATGATGAGCTAAAAGAGGGCTTCCGTAAGGGAGCCCTTTTTCAGTGTCTGTGCCTGTACTCTTAAGAGTGCTTGTGTAAATAAAAAAATTGTGATATTCTTTTTTAAGTATAAAATTTGAATGATTATGTTAAAAAACGGAAGGGATTAGGTGTTTAAAATGAGTTTTGTTTCCTATTTGGTAAACGGAATCAGCCTTGGCAGCGTTTATGCATTGATTGCACTGGGTTATACTATGGTTTATGGTATTGCCAAAATGCTGAACTTTGCCCACGGCGATGTTATTATGATTGGAGGATATACGGTATTTGTCACTTTTTCACAGATGGGGATGAATCCGTTTTTAAGCCTTTTGATTTCCATAGCGGTATGTACGGTGTTAGGCGTTGTGATTGAGAGGCTTGCTTATAAGCCCCTTAGAGGTGCGTCTCCCCTTGCAGTACTGATTACTGCAATCGGCGTCAGCTACTTACTGCAGAATGTGGCGCTGCTTATTTTTGGCGCGGATACAAAGGCATTTAGCTCCATTGTCAATATTCCGGCATTGTCTCTGTTTGACGGACGGCTTACCATATCCGGTGAAACCATTGTAACTATTGCGGCATGTATCGTGATTATGATAGCGCTGACCACATTTATCAAGCATACAAAAGCGGGAAGAGCCATGCTGGCAGTTTCCGAGGATAAAGGTGCAGCGCAGTTAATGGGAATCAATGTCAACGGCACCATTGCCCTGACTTTTGCAATCGGCTCGGCTCTTGCGGCAGTGGCAGGTGTGCTGCTTTGTTCGGCTTATCCGTCCCTGACGCCTTATACGGGCTCCATGCCTGGTATTAAAGCCTTTGTAGCGGCGGTTTTCGGCGGAATCGGTTCTATACCGGGAGCATTTATCGGCGGTATTTTACTGGGCGTGATCGAAAGCCTGAGTAAAGCATATATTTCCACCCAATTATCAGATGCCATTGTATTCGGCGTTTTAATTGTTGTATTGCTTGTCCGCCCTACAGGTATTCTGGGCAGGAACATTCAGGAGAAAGTGTAGGTGGGACTCATGAAAAAAATGCAGTTAAAGAAACAGACAATCAAAAATCTTCTGACATATGGGGCAATTATTCTTGTATATATACTGGTAACCGTTGCGGTAAATGCAGGAGCAGTATCCAACCTGCTGCAAGGACTTCTGGTACCGATCTGTACTTATGTGATTCTGGCGGTTTCCCTGAATCTGACAGTAGGAATTTTGGGAGAACTGAGTCTGGGCCATGCGGGATTTATGTGTGTAGGCGCTTTTTCCTCCGCGTTGTTCAGCCTTTGTATGAAGGATACTATTACCTTTGGGCCCCTGCGCTTTGTAATCGCTCTTTTTATCAGCGCTATAGCGGCAGCGGTTTTCGGATTCCTGATCGGTATTCCCGTTCTGCGTTTGAAAGGGGATTATCTGGCTATTGTTACGCTGGCATTTGGGGAAATTATTAAGAATGTGGTCAATGCCGTATATTTGGGAAGGGACTCCAGAGGATTCCATATATCTTTAAAGGATTCCATGTCCCTGAATATGGATGCTGATGGGGAAATCCTCATTAAAGGCGCCCAGGGTATTACGGGAACTCCCCACGATTCCAGCTTTACCATCGGTGTGATCTTAATTATCATTACACTGTTCATCGTGTTGAATCTGGTAAATTCCCGGACAGGACGGGCCATTATGTCCATCAGGGATAACCGTATTGCGGCAGAGAGCATTGGTATTAACGTAACCAAATATAAACTGATTGCATTCACAATTTCAGCATCCCTTGCAGGCGTAGGCGGTGCACTTTATGCCCACAATTTAAACACACTGACAGCGCTTCCAAAGAATTTTGGCTATAACATGTCCATTATGATTCTGGTATTTGTGGTGTTGGGCGGTATTGGCAATATGAGAGGTTCCATCATTGCAGCTGTAATTCTTACACTGCTGCCGGAACTGCTGCGCGGACTGAACGCTTACCGTATGCTAATTTATGCGGTTGTCCTCATTGCTATGATGCTGTTTAACTGGAGCCCTAAAGCCAGGGAATTACGGGACAAAGTGGCAGGAAATATAAAACGAATGAGAACCAATAAAGAACAGCAGAAACCAGAAGAAGGGGAGGCGTAAGATTATGGCATTACTGGAAGTAAAAAACTTAGGCATTTCCTTTGGCGGATTAAAAGCGGTAAATGCATTTGAAGTTACCATAGAAAAAGGACAGCTGTATGGTCTGATCGGACCAAACGGAGCGGGAAAGACCACGGTATTCAACCTGCTTACAGGTGTTTATAAGCCCGATGAAGGCACTGTGTTACTGGATGGCGAGAATATTACAGGCAAAAAGGCCATTGATATCAGCAAGGGCGGTATAGCCAGAACCTTTCAGAATATCAGGCTGTTTAAAAATATGTCCGTACTGGACAATGTAAAAACGGCTTTGCACAATCATTATCATTACTCCACCTTTGAAGGCATTTTCAGACTGCCCAGATATTATAAGGTGGAAAAGGAAATGAACGAAAAAGCCATGGAGCTGTTAAAGGTATTTGAACTGGATGGCTATGCGAATTATCTCGCATCCAATCTTCCCTACGGACAGCAGAGAAAGCTGGAAATAGCAAGAGCCCTGGCAACAGAGCCGAAGCTGCTTTTATTGGATGAGCCGGCAGCGGGAATGAACCCCAATGAAACGAAGGAACTGATGAATACCATTCGTTTTGTCAGAGACCATTTTGACATGACGATTCTGCTGATTGAGCATGATATGAAACTGGTATCCGGTATTTGTGAAGAATTGACCGTGCTGAATTTCGGTGAAGTACTGGCACAGGGAGAAACTGCAGAGGTGCTTAATAATCATGAAGTTATTACGGCATATCTGGGAGAGTAGGAGGCAATTATCATGGCAATGTTGGAAGTAAAGAATCTGCATGTGCACTATGGCGTTATTGAAGCTATTAAGGGCATTGATTTTGAAGTAAATAAAGGTGAGGTAATTGCACTGATCGGAGCAAATGGAGCGGGAAAAACAACGATTCTCCATACCATATCAGGATTGATTAAGCCGTCAGAAGGTACGGTTTTATTTGAGGGAAAGGATATCGTCAAAATCCCCGGTCATAAAATCGTATCCTTGGGAATGGCGCACGTTCCAGAAGGTAGAAGGGTATTCGCACAGCTTTCCGTTTATGAGAACCTGTTAATGGGCGCTTACACCAGAAAGGACAAAGAGGAAATTCAAAATTCTCTTCAGGTTGTCTATGATCGTTTCCCCAGGCTGGAGGAGCGGAAAAACCAGATGGCGGGAACTCTCAGCGGGGGAGAACAGCAGATGCTTGCCATGGGAAGGGCGCTGATGAGCAATCCCAGTATTATCCTTATGGATGAACCTTCCATGGGACTGTCACCGATTTTTGTAAATGAGATTTTTGATATTATCCAAAAGGTCAGCGAAGCCGGGACTACGGTTCTTCTGGTAGAGCAAAATGCGAAAAAGGCTCTTTCCATTGCGGACCGGGCTTATGTGTTGGAAACAGGCAAAATCGTTCTGGAAGGAAAAGCAGAGGAATTAATGAACGATGATTCTGTAAAGAAGGCTTATCTGGGTGAATAAGAAAAGGGGGTATTGCTATGGAAAGAGTGATTATTACCATTGCGCGCCAGTATGGCAGCGGCGGAAAAACACTGGGAAAGGCACTTGCTAAAAATATGGGGATTAACTGCTATGACAGGGAGCTGATGCGTCTGGCTTCCGATGAAAGCGGTATTTCCGAGAGCATGTTTGGACAGGTGGATGAACGTCTGAAAAAAAGCCCTTTGCTTAAAATCACCAAAAATGTTTATCAGGGACAGCTGATACCGCCGGATGATGATGATTTTACTTCAGGCGACAATCTGTTTAATTATCAGGCCAAAATTATCAAGCAGCTTGCGGCGGCGGAATCCTGTGTGATCATCGGGCGGTGTGCCGATTATGTATTGAAGGACATGAAAAATGTTGTAAGCGTTTTTGTCCATGCACCTAAGGATTATTGCATGATGCTGGCAAAGGAACGCCTTGGATATTCCGATAAAGAGGTTGAAAAGTATATAGCCAAAACAGATAAGAACAGGGCTGAGTATTACAAATACCATACGGGACATACATGGTATGATGCAAGAAATTATGATTTATGTATTGACAGCTCCAGACTGACCCAGGATGAGGCTATAGAAGTTATTAAGGATTATATCAAAATTAGATTCCACGAAAATGACTGACAGGGCGGCAAATAATCCTTCTTTTGAGGATTTGCAGTCATAATTTGCGTCTTCTTTTATTATGATAGTAGTAATAAAAGATAGATGGTTTTGTCATGAAGAAATGGATAATGATGTTTTTGAGTTTCCAGATTAGTTTTATGGTTCTGGTAACTTCAGTTACGGCAGCGGTACTGCCGGCCGAGACGGATGCTGCAGGACAGGAGCAGCAGACGGGGGAAGAGGCAGGACAGGAAGAAATTAATCAGGAACAGATACAAAATGAGAATGCGGAAGCGGCCGGGAATAGTCTTGAGCTGAATATTGCAGCGCCGTCGGCTATTCTGGTGGAGGCTTCTACGGGGACGGTAATTTATGAAAAGGATCCGGATATCCAGTTAAAGCCTGCCAGCATTACTAAGATTATGACGCTTTTGCTCACTTTTGAAGCGTTGGAAAAGGGGCAGATACATCTGGAAGACCAAGTTATAACCAGCGCCTATGCAAAGTCTATGGGCGGTTCCCAGGTGTTTCTGGAGGAAGGGGAAGTCCAGACTTTGGATACCCTGATCAAATGTGTTGCCGTAGCCAGCGGAAATGATGCGGCAGTTGCCATAGCAGAGCATGTGGCAGGCAGTGAAGAGGCATTTGTGCAGATGATGAACGAAGAAGCCGCAAGGCTGAATATGACAGCTACGCATTTTGAGGATTGCTGCGGACTGACGGATTCCAATACCCATATTACCAGTGCAAGGGATGTGGCGGTAATGTCCAGGGAACTGATTACCAGATATCCCCAGGTTTATGATTATACCAGAATCTGGATGGAGGATATTGTCCATACCACGTCAAGGGGAAGCACGCCTTTTACCCTTACCAGTACAAATAAGCTTTTGAAGCAGTATCCATATACAACAGGGCTGAAAACAGGCTCTACCAGTTCGGCAAAATATTGCCTTTCGGCAACAGCCAATAAGGACGGTATTGATTTGATAGCAGTCGTTATGGCTGCCCCTGATTACAAGGTGCGTTTTGCAGATGCCATGAAGCTTTTGCAGCATGGATTTTCCGTAAGCCGCATTTATCAGGAACCTCATCAGGACGATTTGGGAACGGCGCCTGTGACCGGCGTTGTAGAGGATGAAGTAGATCTGGTTTATGAAAAACAGTTTACTTTCCTGGATGTTGCAGGGCGGGATTTGAATCTGGTTACCAAGGAAATCCGTCTGAACGAAGAACACCGTGCCCCTATTACCGCAGGAGAGGTGGCAGGAGAGGCGATTTACTTTTTGGACGGCAGTAAAGTCGGAAGCGTGAACGTACTTTATGCCGAGGATATAAAAGAAGCAAAATACATAGACTATCTGAGGATGATCTGGCGGATTTATTTAATCTGACCTTAAATGCCGGGAGATTTAGGATGAAAATTGTAATGCTGTTTGTGCTCTTAATATGCACAGTAGCTGTTATTGTAATATGGGATGTCAATCGTTTTGTCATAAGAAGGTATACGCTGACAGCCCCGAAGATCAAAGAAAAATACTGTTTTGTCATGCTGTCCGACCTTCATGGCAAAAGCTTTGGCAGAAACAATGAGAAGCTGCTTGGGAAAATACGGGAATTAAAACCGGATGGAATCTTTATTGCCGGTGATATGATAACCGCAAAGCCCGGCAGGAATTTTGACGAAACAGTAGCATTTATCAGAAAGCTTGCCGACAGCTTTCCGGTATATTACGGAAGCGGTAATCATGAATACCGTCTGGGGATTTATCCCGAAAAATACAAGGATATGTCGGAAAAATTTGAAAATGCCATCAGACACCCCAATTTATTCCGTCTGAAAAACCAGTCTGCTTTTTTGGAAAAAGAAAATATTCTGGTATACGGGCTGGAGATTGACAGGGAATATTATAAAAAAATTCATGCACCTGAGATGAACGTGCAGTATATAGAACAGAAGCTGGGAAAGCCGGAAAAAAGGGCTTATACGATTATGATTGCCCATAATCCGGCTTATTTTCCGGTTTATGCCGGGTATGGAACAGATTTGGTGCTGGCAGGGCATGTCCATGGGGGAATTGCAAGGATTCCGCTGTTGGGAGGCGTTATATCGCCGGCATTGAGGCTTTTTCCTAAATACGATGGAGGAGTGTTTAAGGAAAATGCTACTACTATGATTTTGGGAAGAGGACTCGGAACCCATACATTGCCTGTTCGTTTTTTAAATCCAGGAGAACTTGTTTTGGTGACGCTTACTCCGGAGGAATAGGGGAAGGGACGGCAATTGCAAAACTTTATAGCTGGCAGGCAGCAAAAGAAGATTACTGTTTTAGGACACGCTCTCGCTTCGTTAAAAACGCAGCGGTACTAAGGATTTTACCTTCGCAGGCTCGGTAAAATCCAAGTGCCGGCGTTTTTAAAGGGTCCTGCAACAGTAATCTTTTTTGTTGCCTGCCAGCTATAAAGTTTTG
>CAZZHJ010000088.1:0-8878 GCA_964653815.1 uncultured Lachnospiraceae bacterium | reverse complement strand
CACAACATCAGGCTTTTCTTCTTCAAAAAAACTCCTCACTGCCGCCTGATTGGTCAAATCCAGTTCCTTATGAGTCCTGCCTATAATGTTTTCATAACCCTTTTCTTTTAAATTCCTGACAATGGCGCTTCCCACAAGTCCTCTGTGTCCCGCCACATAGATTTTATCTTTTTTATCCATTTAAGTATTACTTCCCTTCTGTTATTACAGCTGCCGGCCGCTATTTATTTGCTTCCGCCGCCTTACGCTCTGCTTTATATTCATCACAGGTTTTTCCCGCAATGGCTTTCATATCCGCATTCATCATCATGGATACCAGACCTTTAAAATCAACTTTCCGTTTCCAGCCCAGTTCTTTCTCCGCCTTGGTGCAGTCTCCCCATAAAAACTCCACTTCCGCAGGACGGTAAAATTCCGGATTGATGTCTACCAGAAGTTTTCCTGTTTTTGCATCGTATCCTTTTTCATTGACCCCGGTTCCTTCAAAGCGGATTTCGATATCCAGCTCTTTAAAGGCAGCCTCCACAAACTCGCGCACGGTATGTGTTTCATTGGTTGCAAGCACAAAATCGCCCGGTTTGTCATGCTGTAGGATTCTCCACATGCCTTCCACATAATCCCCCGCAAAGCCCCAGTCTCTTTTGGCATCCATGTTGCCCAGAGTCAGTTTTTCCTGTTTGCCCGCCATTATATTGGCAATTGCCAGGGTTATTTTCCGTGTTACAAAGTTTTCGCCTCTTCTGGGGGATTCGTGATTGAACAAAATGCCGTTGCAGGCAAACATATTGTAGGATTCCCTGTAATTGACCGTAATCCAGTAAGAATACAGCTTTGCAACTCCGTAAGGGCTCTTGGGATAAAAAGGGGTTGTCTCACTCTGGGGCGCAGTCTCAGGGATACCGCCAAAAAGTTCTGAAGTAGATGCCTGATAATATCTGCAGGTTCCGCCGTTTACACGAATTGCCTCCAAAAGTTTCAACGTGCTGACGCCTGTTGCCTCCGCCGTATACTCCGGCACATCAAATGAGATTCCTACATGGGACTGGGCAGCCAGATTATAAACCTCGGTGGGCTTAATCTCTCCGATCAGACGCATTAAATTGCTGGAATCCGTGGTATCAGCAAAATGCAGGAAAAACTTTACCTTGTGATAAGCCGATGCGATCAAATGATCAATTCTCTCTGTGTTGCTGATGCTGTGCCTTCTGACCAGGCCATGTACCTCATAGCCTTTTTCCAGCAGAAACTCGGCAAGATAAGAGCCGTCCTGTCCTGTGATACCTGTAATAAGCGCTACATTTTTCATTATTTACCTTTTCCCTCTTTCTTTAGATTTCTGAATATGTTTTGAAACTGCCGTCCGGAACCTTCTGTATTTCTTTTGTCCTTAGTATACGACAATTTTCCAGTTTTACTTTGCTTTCCTTAATTTACTCCAATGCCACATATAAAACAATGGACAATTTTGCCACAAAATAGTAAAATATTGCTATCATAAATATTATTTTAAAAACTTGTTTTTAGGAGGTTTTTGTGAAAACTCATCATTCGAATCGTATTATTGCGACACCTTCATCCTACGCCAGGGAGCATTACCTTTATGTGCAGGAAACGGGGTCGCTCAAGAGCACAGAGCCACATATCAGCCGCCGTGACAATCTGAATTCCCTGCTTTTTTTTATTGCGACCAAGGGCAGCGGTACATTGACCTACCGAGGCAGGAAACACCGGGTCCGGACCGGCGACTGTATTTTTATCAGCTGTCTGGAAGAATATTCCCATGAAAGCAGCCAAGATGACCCCTGGGAACTGTCCTGGGTCCATTTTTACGGCAGGGAAGCGGCAGAATTTTACCGGCATTATCAGGAACAGGGGGGACATTTCCTGTTTCATCCTTCTGATGCCTCCTTGTTTCTTCATGCTTTGCAAAATCTGTTTTACGAACAGTCCTCCAAGAATGCATTTTTTGAATTGAAGTGCCACAAGAATCTGACAGATATCATTACAGCCTGTTATCTGGATGTATCCGCCATTCAGGAGAGCAAATCCGACAGCACTTATGAAAAGATTCTGTCCATCCGCTCCTATCTGGATGAAAATTTTGCAGAAGATATTGATCTGGACAGTCTTTCCTCCCGGTTTTTTATCAGTAAGTTTCATCTTTCACGGGAGTTTAAAAGGGTTACAGGAATTACTGTGGGGAATTATTTGAACAGTCGCCGCATTAACCATGCTAAACAGCTTCTTCGGTTTACGACGGAGCCTATCAGCGCTATTGCGGTTTCCTGCGGGATTCCGGATGTGAATTATTTTACTAAGGTTTTTGTGAAGTATGAGGCTATGACGCCAAGCAGGTATCGGAGGAAATGGTGAGTTTTAGTTTTTGGGTATTTTCTTGATAATATGAAAAAACTGGTCTATAATAATTTTAAGGATTTTTTATTGATATTTTATTTTTAATTTACTGTTTAAGAATTATTTTATATTTTATTACAATTATAATTAGGAATCGAGAATACTATGGATATTTTAAAGCAGCTGGTAAATAACCCTATTTTTATTAGTGCAGCCTTGGGCTGGTTTGTGGCACAGGTTTTAAAAACAATCATTTATTTAGTTGTCAATCGGGAATTTGTGTGGGAAAGACTGATCGGAAACGGCGGGATGCCGAGTTCTCATTCGGCTACAGTGTGTGCATTGGCAACAGCTACCGGTATTCATTACGGAGTTGGGGGTTTTGAATTTGCCATGGCAGCGTTTTTTGCCATTATTGTTATGAATGACGCTATGGGAGTCAGACTGGAAACAGGAAAACAGGCTATGGTCTTAAATGATATGATGGAGCTTTTTAAGGAAATGGGGCGTTGGGACGGCAAGCACCCGATTGAGCATCTGAAGGAATTTGTGGGACATACTCCTCTTCAGATTTTGATTGGTGCGATTCTGGGTATTTGTATCGCTTTCGTATACAACGGTCTTGTAGCCTAATTAGACGCCAGGTATTTGAAGAAAAAGCCGGCGTCTGTCTCGCCCGAAAAATTATTACTGGAAAAAATAGTGTCTTCACTCACATTATTTTCCAGTATTTTTTTGTTTTCTCTATATGCCGTTGTCGTCATGACAACGGTTCTATTTATTTCATGAACGGATGTTACACTTCCTATTAACAGCAGTAGGATCATACTTCCAAGTAAGAGATAATGCCTGCTATCGGCTGCAGTCTGCAGCGCATCTATTACCATGAGGCAAAGCAGTATCAATGCAGGAATGGACGCCCGCATACAAAAATCCCCTGCATAACCCACTTTGATAAGAGGGCAGATGCAGAGCCAGAGCACAACCATGTAAAAAAGGGGATTCTTTTTTTCAAAACGGTAAAGCATCAGCCAGTATGCACCAGCTTCTAACAGTATAAACACCACATAGATTAGGATAAAACCTTTTGTCGCACCTTCCCCTGACTGGTTTATGGCAATCCTCTGTCCTGAGAAGTTACACTTTAAGTATAAGAAAGTGAGGATACCGACAAATCCGCCTCCTAACAGATTCTCCAAAGTAAATGTATCTTTTAGAAAGCTTTTCTGCCACTGGCGGGACAGGTATCGGCTCCCTTCGTATTTTCTGCTGCACATAAAGTAAAGTGCAAAAGGAACCATCCCCATAAAAGGCAGCGTACTGGACAACAACAGCAATCCCATTAAGAAAACCAGATAACGGTTACTTTTCTGTATCTGAATCAACATCAGGCATACCCATGCCGGTACAGCCTGATTGAATACCCAGAATAACTGGGTGGTAATACTGGAAAACTGAAACTGAGACCACCACTCCAGATGAAGGGTATTGCTCATAAGGCTCATGTCATTGCCTGACACATAATATCCTGCAATATCGAGGCCACTGAAAAATATAAATACGGCCAAAGGCCATATGGAAAGCCTTTTTCTTTTCATGCAAAGCAGGTAATAAAACAAGCTGATGCCAAGCACAGCCCAAAAAGCTTGAAACAAATATCCCGCCTCCACGCCAAACACCTTTCCAAATACGGCAGAAGGAAGCCAGAAACCGATATAGTAAACCAGCGCCCGCTTTGTATTCTCTCCCTGGACAACAACCTCACCCATTACCGGCCAGTCATGATTTACCAGCATCTCATAAATGGTATTCCTGTAGAAGTGGTCGCTATTCTGCGCCACTAAAGCACCAATTCCTGAAAAATATACCCATAGTACAATAATGCTCACTGCAATAACCGCTTTTTCTTTATTGTCAGGCGTCCACTGCGGACTCCAAGTCTGGGGAAGGTTTTTGCACATTTTTATAAAACAAAATGCCAGAATCAAGATTCCTGGCACCCAGATATACCATCTGCACCACCCTGCAAGAAAAATTCCCACAGGGAGTATCAGATACAAATATGCTAATATAATGACACCTTTACTGCTGTCAGCAAAATACTTTTTCATCATGAATAACCCGCTTTATTTCTTCTCCTTCTCCTGTATTTCGTCAATGAGATAGGGCGGTCTGTTCCTGGAAGCATCCAAAGCTCTCCAGACATATTCTCCGAGGATTCCCATCATCAGCATCATGCAGCCAAAGGAAAAGAGAACGACACACATCAGGGAAGCCCAGCCCAAAATCGGGGTTCCTACCGTAACCTTTTCCACAATAACTTCTATTGCCATCAAGACAGAAATAAGGAAAAAGCTTACCCCAATGGTAGACATAAAGCGAATTGGAAAATAGGAAAAGCTCAGCATGGAATCCATAGCCAGCTTAACCTTTTTAGACAAAGTCCAGCGGGATTTGCCCACCTCTCTGTCCTTTCTGTGAAAATACACGTGGTCTGTTTTAAATCCTGCCCATAAAACCTGCAGGGTAAGGGATGAATTTTTCTCATCCAGCATTTCTAAAACCTTAATAACCTGTCTGTCAAGCAGGTAACAGTCACAGCCGCCTACGGGCATCTTTTCATTGACCAGCTTGTGGATAATCACATAATACATGCTGGCAAAGAACTTCTTAACGGGGTTCTCATCCCTTTCTGAACGCACTGCAAGCACAACCTTGTTGCCCTTCTTCCAGCTTTCGTACATATCAAGGATGATCTCACTGTCCTCCTGCAGATCCGCCTGCTTGGTCACCGCACAGTCCCCGGTACATACGGAGAGTCCTGCCAGAAGCGCCGCATGTTCTCCAAAGTTTCGGGACAGCTTCACGCATTTGGTATTGCCATCCATATCTTTGATCTGGTTCATAATCTCCCATGAATTATCCCCGGAGCCGTCGTCCACAAAAACAAGCTCGTAGTCTCCCAGCTTTCCCAGAATTTTTTCCTTCATATCTTCATAAAGCATCATCAATGTGTCGGAGTTGTAATAAACCGGCACTACGATTGAAATTTTACTCATTTTCTTTATTTCCTCTGACCTCTTCTAAAAACATGTCATAATCCCTGATGTACTCCGCCCCGTCATAATGCTCGCTTGCCAGCACCAAAAGCACGGAATCCTCAGAAAAATCATACATATCCTTCCACACCATAACATCTATATAAAGACCCATACGGGGTTTATTCAGCTCTATGATCTCTGTCTCAACGCCATTGTCCACCTTTACTTTGCTGGTGCCGCTGACATTGATCAGAACGAATTCCGTTTTTCGGTTGGCATGCTGTCCCCTGATGATATCGGGGTCGCTTCCGTACATATAAAAAACTCTTTTAATATCGAAGGGCACGTCCATGCCGCTTCCTTCCGCCACTACCAGATTTCCTCTTTCGTCACCGAATTCGTTGAAATTGATAATGCGGTATTGTTCCTTTAACTGTTTCATTCTTATCTCTCTTCTTTTAAAATTCTTATAGAATCTCTTTAAAACCCGTTAATGGCATCTATGATAAAGGTTTGTTCTTCCTCAGTCATGCCATTATACATGGGAATGGACAGCACTTCTTTGGCAAATCTTTCAGTCATAGGGAAATCCCCTTCTTTAAATCCCAGATACTGGTAAGCCTCTGCTAAATGAGGCGGAATGGGGTAATGAATAATGGTCCCGATTCCTTTTTCATTCAGATAGGCAATCAATTCATCTCTTTCCCTGCAGCGAATTACAAACTGGTGATATACATGGGTTGCCCCCTCTATAAAACGGGGCAGAAGAATTTTGTCATTATGAAGCTCTTCCAAATACCTTGCGGCAATCTTTCTTTTTTCCTCTGTCAGCTCGTCCAGATGGGAAAGCCTTACCCGAAGAAGTCCTGCCTGAATTTCATCCAGTCGTGAATTCGTCCCTACTACTTTATTATAATAACGCTTCTCACTGCCGTAATTGCGGTAAACCTTCATATCCTTTGCAATCTGTTCATCATCGGTTACGATAGCTCCTCCGTCCCCGAAGGCTCCCAGATTTTTGGAAGGATAAAAGGAAAAGCATCCGATATCCCCGAAGGTTCCCGTCATTTTCCCTTCAAAGCAGGCGCCGTGGGACTGGGCACAGTCCTCTACCAGGCGAAGCTTATATTTTTTACAAAGCTCTACTATGGGCTTCATATCAGAAGCCTGTCCGTATAAATGAACCACCAGAATTGCTTTGGTTCTGTCCGTAATCTTTTCTTCTATTTTTGCCGGGTTTATCTGATAATAGTCATCCGGCTCCACAAAAACGGGAGTCGCGCCATTTATGGTAATACCCATAACGCTGGCGATATAAGTATTGCCCTGTACGATAACCTCATCGCCCTCTTTAATACCCAGAACGCGGAAAGCCAGCCACAATGCGTCCAGTCCGCTTGCCAGACCCACACAATATTTGGAACCGGTATAAGCAGCAAACTCCTCCTCGAATGCCGATACTTCCTTCCCCAGTACATACCAGCCGGAACGAAGCACCTCCAGAGCCTTCTGCTCAAATTCATCCTGATAGCGATAAAATCCCCGGTCCATCCGGTTCGGCATAATCTCCATACAAACTCTCCGATTTCTTTCAATAAAACTCTTTTTATTTTACCATTGCACCCATTGCTAGTCAAACACTTCCTAAAATGGTATACTTATCCATAAGGGCAACGGAGCTCCTATTTTCAGCTGTCATTGCCAACACTATATAATATATCACACACAACAAGGACCCTTTATTTATGAAAGAAGTCAGCAAAAGCAAACAGATTATGATAAATATGGTGGCAAGCATGATTTCCACCTTAGTCAGCCTTGCCATCAGCTTTATATTGACCCCTATCATCATTGATAAGCTGGATTATGAAGCCTATGGCTTTATGACCCTTTCCAATGATTTTGTCAGCTACGCAAACATTGCAGCTATGGCCCTAAACTCCATGGCAGGGCGTTTTATTACCGTCAGCCTGACCAAGGGCGATTACGACAACGCCAACAAATATTTTAATTCCACCATGTATGCCAACATCGCCATTGTGGCAGTCCTGTTTCTGCCATGTTTACTGGTGGTTGCCTTTTTGGACAAACTGGTAAATATATCGCCTGCATTGATTCCTGATGTAAAGCTTTTATTTGCCCTGACCTTTTTAAATTTCATGGTAACTATTATCAGCACAACTTTTTCTACTGCTACCTTTGCGGCAAACAGGCTGGATTTACAGGCATTCCGCTCCATTGAATCCCAGATACTGCGTTCCGTTATTTTAATTGTTACCTTTTTCTTTCTGCCCATTCATGTTTCCTATATGAGCGCAGCATCCCTGGCGGCAACGGTATACCTGCTTTTTACCTATCTCCACTACACCAAGAAGCTAATGCCCCAGATTGAAGTGAGCAAAAAGCATTTTTCTATAAAAAAAGTATTGGAAATTCTCTCCGCCGGCATCTGGAATACGGTCATGCGCGCAGGGCAGACCCTTACAAACGGTCTGGACATCCTCATTACCAACTTGTTTATCGGCGGTACGGAAATGGGTTATATCAGTACCTCCAAGACTATCGTTGTGGCAATCAACACCCTGTATGAAACCATAGCGGCTGTGTTTACTCCTTCTTTGACTATCAGCTATGCCAAGGAAAACAAAAAAGAGCTGCTGGAGGATTTGACAAGCGCCATGAAAATGACCGGCTTTTTTGCCAACATTCCCCTATGCTTTGTAGTTGCCTTTGGCATACCCTTTTATACATTGTGGCTTCCGCGCTCCAAATCCATAACTGACGTTTCGGTTATCAGTATAATTTATATTTTAACCCTGCTGACTATGTTTGGCACAATTGTAGGCGGCGTTATCAGCCCTTTATTTAATGTTTATACTGTGGTCAATAAATTGAAGTGGAATTCCATTATTACGCTGGTCATGGGCGTCTTAAGCACAGGCATTGTTTTCCTGCTGTTGGATACTACCTCATTGGGGGTTTACTGTGTGGCAGGAACCTCCACCGTTTTGGGGATTATTAAGAACATGACTTTTACGCCTATGTATGCGGCTCATTGCCTGAATATCCCTAAGAAATCTTTTTATCCTACTATTATCAGGTATATTTTGGTGAGCACTGCTATGGGTGCAGTGTTCTTTGGGTTTTATCTGGTTCTGCCGGCGGACAGCTGGATTTGGATTTTTGTTGATGTTGTTATATGCGGCATTACAGGCTGTGTCATCAATCTGCTGTTCCTGTTTGGTAAGAAGGAGCGCGCTATGCTTATGGATATTGTGAGACGTACTCTCCGTAAAGCAGAAAAACGGTAATTGTGAAACTTTAAAAGGGGCGGTCCGTAGCAGTCCTGGGGCATAAGGGAAAGACTATTTCTTTTCTTTGTGCGGTCTTACGAACATAAGATTTTCTAAATGTTCCGGTTAGGGTGGTTGATTACGGACGCAACCGGCATATAGCGGCGTCCATGCCGCGATATGCCTTTC
>CAZZHJ010000087.1:0-8916 GCA_964653815.1 uncultured Lachnospiraceae bacterium | reverse complement strand
TCATTCATTAAGATAACCTCCGCAAATCAAAATCTTTTTCTCAAAAAGCCGGATTACATCCTTTCTCCCTGCATTATCTACTTAAGCATAAAATCCGCCCATGTCCCTTTATAGTCGCATACATGTTCATTCCAATAAAAGAGTTTTTCAATATACTCCTGTTTGCGTAACTCAACTGTCTGCACACAATTCTCAATTCCAAGCCTGTATATAATGGATGTAAGGTCATATATCGGATAGCCTATGGCATGTCCGACGGTATGAACAACTGCACAGGCCTGCCCTATGGCATGACACATAGCAATATCTTCTTTACAATCAATTTCTTTTGCAAAAGCATGGCAATCCAAAATTTTCCTCTGCGCTATCCGCATTTTGATTTTCCCTGCCGCCCAGTCCCGGGCCGCTTCCAAAGCTTCTCCCGGCCGCTTTTCTTCAGGATATTTTGCTTCAAGCCTTGCTATGGATTCAGCGGCCAGATCAAATGCCCATAAGGCCATAACCCTATGGTTCTGATTTTGAAAAAGCATAGTCAAATCCTGCAAATATTCAGAATCTTTTGTAAATAAAACTTGATTTTTCTTTTTAGCTTTTATACGTACTTCATCAATCCAATGCATCTTATCACCTTATCTGAACATCATTAGCATGACCATAAGTTAAACAAACCCCATTGCTTTTTTAACAGTCAGCATTTTTTCATTCCCGCACAACTTCTTTAATAATTCAAAAGCAACATCCGGCGCTGTTTCCGGGCAATAGGAAGTAATGATATTGTCATCCACTACAACCCGCTCATTTATCACATTGACGCCAAACTCCGCTAATTGTTTCTGTCTGTGCCCATTATTTAAATGATAGGTTGTGGCTTTTCTGTCTTTCAGAATCCCGCTTTTCCCAAGGGGCAGGGCAGCAACACAAACAGTGGCAATGGGTTTCTTCTGTTCATGAAACGCTCTTATTAAATTCAGGAATTTTACATCATATGCCTCTTCATAAAAGCCAAATTCTTCAAAACCGCCAGGAATCGCCAAAGCATCATAATTATCAGCCACTATTTCATCAATTGTTTTATCCATAATAACCGGAACATGAAATGTACTGTTTACTGTTTTCGTGAATCCGCAGGTATCAACATATACCGGACAATCAAAATCATTTCTGGCCCAGCCCATTACATCAATGAAAACACTAAATTCCATTGTTTCAAATCCTTTGGCGCAAAATACTAAAATTTTCATTGTGCTTACCCTTACTCTTTCTTTAACTGTTTTCTCATCACAAACTTGTCAGTTGTCTCTGCATAAACATGAAATCCCTGTTTCTTATACATATCGGGAAAGCCCCAAAAAAACGTTCTTTCATCTGCTGCCTCCTTCTGCGGATATGCCTCAACATAATCAAATCCACAGTCCGCGGCATCCTGACAAACATACTTTAGCAGCTGATTAGCTATCCCCTTTCTCTTCATATCAGGTGCAATCAGAAAACAATATATTGATTTAACCTTTTCACTATGGTTAAACTCCAGCGCGCTTATCTGCGGCATGGAAAAAAGCCAGCCTCCGCAATTTAAGCATTCCGTTTTTGTGTTAGCATTACACCAGCCTACTATACGACCGTCCGCATAGGCTAAATAGCCTTGAATCTTTCCGCTTTTTACATATTCAGCCGCCATTGCCCTTCTTTCTTCACGGGAAGGATAATCAGCCATTGCGCGATGGTCGTCACTGCACCAGCTTACACAATAACATGTATTTTCCGGATTGTGGTCATCATGGGGTGTGGTATCAAAAAAATGGATATATTCTTCTGCATCAGCAGGTGTCAATTTTTTTATTTCGATATTCATTGTTTGCTCCTCTTTTATAAATTTATATCTTCAGTTTTTCCAATTTGATAAACCGGAATTTATTAATTTTATTCATCATAATAGGAAAGCATTTTTTCATATATCTCTCTTGTCTGCTTTTCATCTCCCCATGAAAGCGGATCATCCGCATAGCATAACGTAGAAAAAGGTTCTTCATCCTGCAAATTGCCTGCCAACCCCTCCCATACAGAGTACATCCGACTGCCAAACCTATGGATATCCATGCTTTTGTAAATTGGTTTTAGTAAATTCATTAATTCTTTACCAAATTTTTTACGATCCAGCGTATTATAATCAATATGTGCTCTTATATATATTACACTTTCTCTTATATCGCCACTTAAAAACTCAAGTTCAAGCAAATCTTCGTCATCAGAATTAAGGAGAAAAAGTTCATTTAGCTTTTCTTCATATATACTCTCAATATTAAATCCTTCTCCCATTAAATATGCATATGCTAATAATTCTTCCATTGCATAGTCCCCACAAATCAATTATGACCTATACTGTATATTTCCGACTTTTTTTGATTGTAACATATTGTAAATAAAGTTAGAATACATATTTAGATTATCCGGCTTTGAACTTACCTTTTAAATCTTAAATAAGCCAGTTACACCCAAAAAGGGGCAGTTTACCCGCCCCTCAAATACTGCTAAAACTCCTGTTCAACATTCATTCCTCTTCTATAATTCCTCCAAAAATACATCAGCCATGCCGTTTAATCCATATCTGGAAACTACATTCCTTAGACCTGATATGATTTCTTCCCTGCTGAAGTTATTTTCTTCAAGAAATTCGTCTGTCTTATCATTCAGATAAGAATAAAACAGCAGTGCCGTTTCCAAAGCTGACATATCGCCTTCTTGAATCAAATCATAGAGCCGGTTCTCAGCTTCATTTATTTCTCCCTCATCAGCCAGTTCCAGTAAAGTATTCAGAGTTTCTTTCTCTTCCCTCTCCTTTAACAGTTCCTCGGTCTGTGAGTCCATATCTATATGGAACAGCAGCTTTAATAAGGTTCTTACCATCTCCTTGATAAGACGCATAATATAATCCTGTTCAAACAAATCATATTCTCTCCTTTCTGTATGTGTTCATTCAGGCATTTGCTTTCTACAAGCGCCTGTTATTTCCACTTACAAAAAAGAGTTCAATTATCCATTCGCACCTTTAAAGTAACAATAGTTCTGCCCCTTGGCAGCTTTATCATATATACAACGGCAATCAGGCAGACAAGACTACACAGAAGTTCAAGCCAAATGTTAAACAGGTTGATTCCTTTTACATAAGCAGCTTTTACTTCCCTGGCTCCTGCTTCCTTTTCCTGCTCCTGTTGTTCTTCCATTACGGAGAAAGCTTTTAGTTCTCCAAACAAGCCATATGTGTTTACAATGCCGCCGGGTATGACCGCAACTGATACACTTACAGCAAAGAGCACTGTAAATAACCGGGTGATCATTCCTTTCTTTTTATCCGACCACATTCTTTTCATGTTTACCTCACATGGTTTCTATTCTGCATTGCATTTTGTTACTATTTTCTGTATTAATTCCTAATAAATATACTCCTATTCTAGCTCTCTTTTAATTCATTTTCAATACAGACTGTCCTCCGGATTCCGATAACAGGCACCTTTTTCCCACGCTTCATTCAAAATCAGTTATTCAGACTTTTCTTTTTACAGTCTGTGATATACAGGTTTCATTTTTTCGTAGGTACAGAAAAATCTAAATCCCATATTTTGCAATAGCTGCTTCCCCTCTTCAATATGTGTGCCCAGATGCTCCGGCTTGTGACTATCACTGCCGATTGTGATGATTTCCCCTCCCAGCCGTTGATACAGTCTTAAAATATCCACAGATGGCGTAGTATCCTTCAACCCGTATCTGTGGTAAGAAGTATTGAATTCTATGCCTCTCCCGCTTTCAATGACTGTTTTCAATATTTCTTCTATCAGAGGCTCCAGCTTTTCAAAAGGATAGATTCCCTTTTTATCATACCGCGTAATAAGGTCCATATGTCCAAGCACGCTGTAATCCTCATAGTTCTTCACAAGTCTTAACATTTCCTCATAATACTGCTCATTATATTCCTTCTGGCTCTTACCCACCTGAAAATCCTGGGTCCAGAATTCCTTGTCCTCTACCTGATGCACCGACAAAATAATAAAATCAAAAGGATATTTCCGAAACAAAGCTTTGTACTGCGCTATGGTATGGCTCTGCATGCCGAATTCCATTCCCATTTTAATGCCTATCTCTTCGCCATACTGATATTGCAATTCCTTGATTCTGGCGTCATACAGCAGATAATCCACGTTTGCCAAAGGTTCCTCTCCCCGATATCTGATGGGGTGGCCACTGTCCCAATCATCCTTGATACCATAATCCACATGGTCCGTAAAGCAGATTTCATCCAATCCCATGGCTATAGCATCTTTTACCACCTGCTCCATGGGATATACCGAATCATCGCTGAATTCCGTATGCACATGATAGTCAACAAGCATACTTTTTCTCCCTTTCCCGGTTTTTATTTTGATGCTATTTCTTTTCAAGAAGAGCCGCTTCAATCTCCTTGTCTTTATAGTAATATTTCCGGTCATGCTCGCCGATTTCTCGCATAACCCTGCAGGGATTTCCTACCGCAACCACATTTGCGGGGATATCTTTTGTCACAACACTTCCTGCGCCGATTACCGTATTGTCCCCGATAGTCACTCCCGGCATAATAATTGCTCCTGCGCCAATCCAGCAGTTTCTGCCTATATGAACGGGCATATTATACTGATAAATCTGCTCCCGAAGCTCTGGCAGGATAGGATGCCCGGCAGTGGAGATTGTCACATTGGGGCCAAACATGGTATAGTCTCCCACATAAATATGGGTATCATCTACACAGGTCAGGTTGTAATTTACATAAACCATCTTACCGAAATGACAGTGATGTCCGCCGAAGTTGGAATAGAAAGGCGCCTCAATATATACGCCTTCTCCGCAGTCTCCCAGCATTTCCTTTAACATTTCGATTCTCTTTTCCTGCTCTGACGGCTTTGTCAGATTGTACTCGCACAATCTGTCCTGATAGATTACCTGCTCCTTCATGATTTCCTCATCTCCCGGAAGATAAAGTTCCTCAGTATGCATTTTTTCTTTCATTTCGCTCATTTCTAATTCCACCTATTTTTTATAATTATATCACATTTTACTTTGCAATTCTTCTGAAATAGCGTATAATTTTATAACAATCTTCTTTGGAGGTTTTTATGATTACTACCGCACAATACTGCTCTGCCTTCAACCCGGATGCCTCGGAAACAGTTGCATATAACAATCCTATGTTTCCCGCCTATGCCCGCTATGGAATCCTCTCCACTTATCCGGATTATTCCGCAATCAGCCACTGGCACGAGGATTTGGAATTTATTTTAATCAAAAAAGGAAAAATGACCTACAATGTCAACGGAGAGCTGATTGAACTTACCGAGGACAACGGCATTATGGTAAATAGCAGACAGCTCCATTATGGCTTTTCCAAGGAACATGAAGAATGTGAATTTATCTGTATTTTACTGTCTCCTGAATTGTTAAAGGGAAATGAATGGTTTTATGAGAATTGTATGGAACGCATTACCCGGAATGCTGCCTGTCCTTATCTGTATCTTCAGCGCAGCGGCTGGGAAGCATCTGTTCTGGAGAAATTGGAAAACCTGTATTGTTCTTTTTCCGACTCTTACACCAATCCCCTGTCCTGTTTTGAAGTGGTGGAGGATTTTACCGCCATTATGAAAATATTGTATAAAAACCTTCACAAGGAAGATCCTCTTTCTACAAAAGAAGCTTCGGAACTTTCCCTTCTTCGTTCTATGATCGGCTATATAGAGGAACATTATGCAGAACATATTACCCTTGAGGATATCGCTTCAGCGGGCAGCTGCTGCAAAAGCAGATGTTCCCTGCTTTTCAAAAAATACATGAACGATACGCCCATAACCTATACCACAAAGCTGCGCCTGAAAAAAAGCCTTGCTTCCCTGCTGGACCCCGGCAAAAGCATTACAGATACCGCCTACGAGTACGGCTTTTGCGGAGCCAGCTATTATTGCGAGACTTTTAAAAAATATTATGGATTATCTCCGCTGGCTTATCGAAAAAACACTCCGAGCATTCCCAAGAGAGTCCGTCCAAAAGAAACGACATAAAGAACTGCCGCAAATCCATTTAACAATAAGGCGGTTATCCCCACCGCCTTATGTCCTTCTTTAATATCAGAAACAGATATTCCTATTCCTACCCAAAGGAGAATAAGCATTGCTGTACTAAGGAAAAATATTTTCAAAATACCTGAGCACAAAATTACCAGTACAATATTGATAATTCCCCATACAATTGAAGCATTGTTCTTTTCTTTCATAATTTCCAGTCCCCTGTTTCTCTATTCTTGATTTCTTTAAGCAGTATCAAGAAATATTATGGATTATCCCCGCCGGCTCATGGCGCAAATAATTCCAGGAAAGACTTTCCGAAAGCAAGGATATAAATAACCGCCGCAAATCCGTTTAACAACAAGGCGATTGTTCCTTTCCTATTACGTCCTTCTTGAATATCAGAAACAGACAGTTTTATTCCCAGCCAAAGGAGAATAAAGATTACTGTACCACTGATAATCATTTTCAAAATACGCGGACAAAAAACTACCAGTATTATATTGATAACCCCCATTGCTATCGAAGCATTGTTCCTGTCATTCATAATTTCCTACCCCTGATTCATCTATTCTTGATTTCTTCAAGCGGCAGCCCGAAGAATGCAAACAAAGTACTAATTCCAAAAGTTCCCCTATCAGCCGGACATCTAAGGGAACATAGGCACCAGCTCAAGCCCTTCCTCTTCCGGCAGCCCGAACATCAGGTTCATATTTTGTACCGCCTGACCTGCCGCTCCTTTTACCAGATTATCAATGGCTCCCATCATAATGATGCGGCCCGTCCGTTCATCAATGACAAAATTAATGTCCACATAGTTGCTGCCCTCTACCCATTTGGTTTCTGGCAGGCTTCCTTTATCCAGAACGCGAACAAACTTTTCATTGCCGTAATATTTATCATAAACCGCCTTAATCTCCTCATAAGAAGGCAGGCTGCCGTCCGCTTTTCTCTTTAACTGTGCATATTCTGTAGCAAGGATGCCACGGTTCATGGGCACGAGGTGCGGAGTAAAATTAATCACTATAGGTTCTCCCGCCGCATAGCCCAGCTGCTCTTCAATTTCCGGTGTGTGACGGTGGGAAGCCACTCCGTATGCCTTGATATTCTCATTGACTTCACAGTAGAGGTTATTGACCTTGGCTCCCCTTCCCGCTCCTGAAGTGCCGGATTTTGCATCCACGATCAGGGAATGAACATCTATCAATCCTTCCTTTACCAACGGATACGCCGTCAGTATGGAACAGGTGGTATAGCAGCCGGGATTTGCCACCAGACGTGCTTTTTTCACATCCTCCCTGTTGATTTCACAAAGACCATAAACGGCTTCTTCTATGTACTGAGGGGATTTATGTTCAATGCCGTACCATTTCTCATAGACTGCCACATCCTTAATACGGAAATCCGCACTTAAATCCACAATCTTTACCTTATTCAAAATATCATCATTTACTAAAGAAGCACAAAGCCCCTGGGGCGTTGCGGTAAAAATCACATCCACCTGCCCTGCAAGCTCTTCCATGTTATCGTCCATGCATTTCGCATCCACAATCTGAAACATATTGCCGTAAACGGAAGAATATTTCTGATCTATATAACTTCTGGAGCCGTACCAGACAACCTCTGCATCCTTATGCTGTGTTAAAAGCCTTACAAGTTCGCCTCCCGCATAGCCTGTAGCTCCTATAATTCCTGCTTTAATCATTAATCCTGTCATCCTTTCATCTGTTTTCTATTTCCTATCCTGTACATTTCCATAATTCCAACATACAACCATATATGCCTGCTCCTATATCCGCAGGCTTCCTATCTTAAACCGGTACTTAACCATCATACCCAAAATGTCTTCCAAATTCAAGTCATCCGCCCCGTCCGCCTTTTGCGATTGCATAATTATAAATTATTTTTGCATAATATTCAAGTTTTTATTTGTTTTATGCATATTTTCTTGAATATTCACAATTTTATTCACAATTTTTCTGTTGCATTATTTCTTATTATGATGTATATTAATGAAAGAGCGGTTCTGCAAAACCGCAGAACATCTATTATTACATATTAAAACGGAGGCTTTTACAATGAAGGAAAAGGTTATTTTAGCTTATTCGGGCGGTTTGGATACAACAGCCATTATCCCCTGGTTAAAAGAAAATTATGATTACGACGTTATCTGCGTATGTGTGGACTGCGGTCAGGGCAACGAACTGGACGGTCTTGAGGAAAGAGCCAAGGCATCCGGTGCGGAAAAACTGTATATTGAAGATCTGACAGATATTTTCTGCGACGAATATATCGTACCCTGCGTACAGGCACATGCCGTTTATGAAAATAAGTATCTCTTAGGTACTTCCATGGCGCGTCCCGCCATTGCCAAGAGACTGGTCGAGATTGCCCGCAAGGAAAATGCAACAGCAATCTGCCACGGCGCAACAGGAAAAGGAAACGACCAGATTCGTTTTGAGCTGGGCATCAAGGCGCTGGCTCCCGACCTTCGTATTATTGCTGCATGGAGAGACCCCAAGTGGACCATGAACTCCCGTGAAGAGGAAATCGAGTACTGCCGTGCACATGGCATCCACCTTCCTTTTTCTGCTGACAGCTCCTACAGCCGCGACCGTAACTTATGGCACATCAGCCATGAAGGCTTGGAATTAGAGGATCCTGCCAACGAACCGGATTATGACCATCTGCTGGTGCTGGGTGTGACTCCGCAAAAAGCGCCGGAAGAAGGCGAAACCGTTACAATGACTTTTGAAGAAGGCGTCCCTAAGACAATAAACGGCAAACAGATGAAAGTATCTGATATCATCCGCGAACTGAACCGTCTGGGCGGCAA
>CAZZHJ010000086.1:0-8998 GCA_964653815.1 uncultured Lachnospiraceae bacterium | reverse complement strand
GGAGTATCGCCTTGCCAAGGCGAGGGTCGCGGGTTCGAATCCCGTCTCGTGCTTAATAAAAGCCTGGTAAATACCAGGCTTTTGTTCTTTTATGTCGCATTTCGTGTTGCATGGTTTTGAGTGAAATAAAAGAAAGATACTATCTGTCATTCATACCTTTTATATTTGTTCTTCCCACCAGATAATCAATAGAACAATCATAAAATTCAGCGAGCTTTATCAGAATATCAACAGGAAAATCCCTGACCCCTCTCTCATATCGTGAGTATACATCTCTATGTATTCCTAAAATAGAAGATAGCTCTTTTATCGTAATATCGTTATCAATTCTTAAATCCTGAATATGTTGAAATTTCAATTTTTGTCTCCTATATGAATTTTCTATTCTCATAGACAAAGTATATCCAAAATGATATAATCCAAGATGGAATAAGACCGTTTGGCCTTATACGAGCGCATTTTAAAGGGAGGAAAAAAATGAAAAAGAAGCTTATTACAACAATTTTGATTAGTGCTATGCTGATTGGCACATTATCGGCCTGTGGTAATTCCTCACAGGATAGTGTTGAGACAACGGCACCTGCTGAAATTGCAGAGGAAACTGATATTCAGGAAACTGATGAAAAAACCGGCGGGGAGGAAGGTAATGAAGCAGAGGCAGTCGGAGAGGAAGGCGCTGAGAAGTTTTATGAGGCAGGTCTTGAATATCTATATAATTTGAATGGACAAGATGATTTGGAAGCGGCTTACACGAACTTCAATCAGGCTCTAGAACTGGGAAATATAGAAGCAAACTGTTATTTGGGTTTACTATGTGATTGGTATAATATGCCCGAAAAGAATTATGAAAAAGCAAAGGTATATTACGAGGCGGCTGGTGAAAATCCTTATGCACAAGTGCTTTTAGGCTTGCTTTATTGTAATGGACAGGGGGTAGAGCAAGATGTGACAAAAGCACAGGAACTGTTTGATAACGCTATTGAACAGGGAGAAGCGGGAGGATATCTGGGTAAGGCTGTTATAGCTTGTGGGGAAGGAGATTATGCCGCCGCACTTGAATATTATGAAAAGGTGAGCGGCACAGACGCGATATTTGTTGCTTCTGCACTGAGAGGAATGGGTGATTTATATTATAATGGACAAGGTATGGGACAGAGTTATGAAGCAGCACTTAGCTACTATCAAAGTGCAGCAGATATAGGAAATGTATCTGCAATGAATAGCATTGGCGTTTCTTATCAATATGGGCTAGGCGTAGAACAGGACTATGCACAGGCTATGGAGTGGTATACAAAGGCGGCTGATCTGGGATCTGACAGTGCAGTGGCTAACATTGGCTGGCTGTACGCTAATGGGCTGGGTGTAGAACAGGACTATGCACAGGCCATGGAATGGTTTACAAAGGCGGCTGATTTAGGAAGTGCAACCGCAATGTTTAACATTGGCTATATGTATGATATCGGGCTAGGCGTGGAACAGGATTCTGCACAGGCCGTGGAGTGGTATACAAAGGCGGCTGAATTAGGAGATACAGATGCAATGAAGGAGCTTAGTATTATGTACATGGAGGGCAGAGGCGTAGAACAGGATTTTGACATAGCGCAGGAATGGTATGATAAAGCCGAAGAAGCAAAATAGTAAAAACTATAAAAATTTACCAGTAGTGAAAAGGAGGGTATCTATGAGTTACAATGCAAAAAGACATGCTATGAAAGCTTCAATAGACAGTATGGAAAAATTAAAAATGTTAAAAACATTACAGAACCCGGCGATTCTGTACAAAGATATGAAAAGTGCTAATATTGTTCTAATTATGTAATAACAAAGGGACATTTCCAAAATAAATGGGAATGTCCCTCTTTTCCTAAATAATTTTTTCTATATCCACATTATCAATTTGTTTTAAATCTAAAAATTTATTGCCCACCTTAATAGTAGGTTTAGTCAGATAAACAGGGTTGATAAAGATAATGCTGCCTTCTAATCCATTGCTTAACCGAACCTTCTGGTTCAGGAAAGTGTTTACCACATTCTCAAGGAAGGGAAGTAAAAATGCCGGGTCATATTTTTGAAGACCATCATTCTCAAAATGCGTGATAACACTAAAGGGGCACATAGCCTCCCGGTAAGTACGGTGGCTGGTCATGGCTTCATAGACATCCGCAATGGCGACTAATTTGGCAAAGCGGTTAATCTTTTCGTAGGTAAACCCATATGGATAACCGGAGCCGTCACAGCGTTCATGATGCATAAGCGCCGCATTTTTAACATCATCAGGAAGATTAAAGCGTGACAGTATTTTGTAAGATTCCAAAGGATGACTTTCAACAACCTTATATTCCGTAGCTGTTAATTTGCCCGGCTTGTTAAGAATTTCCTTGGGAATTGTAAGCTTTCCCATATCATGAAACAGACCGCAGGCTGTAGCAAGTTCTCTTTCCTCCGGGCTGAAACGGAGCCAGCCTGCAAAAATATTACAGATTAAAGCAACATTTAAAGAATGGGAATAAGTACAATCATCAAAATCATGCATATTCAGAATCATATCCATCATGCCTACGGAAGATTCTCTCTTGTCAATAAGGCTCATGGTATTCGATAAAAGATCATTGGTATCAAAGTCTGCATTTTTTTCAACAATTGCATTCATTGAAAATTCCAATTTATCGATATTTTCCTTAAATTCTTTCTTAAATTCCTGAAAATCAGGAGAAGATTTAATTTTTTCGGCATAAGAAATTTCAGAAGAAGCCATGCTGCTTACATTGCTGGTCAATATCTCATCTTCTATTTTGATGGAGAATACATCAAAGGAAAACAGTCTTCCAATAAGGTTTTCCGTCAGGGCGATTCCTTTAGGTACAATCAGCTGTCCGTCTACGGAAAAAACATCTTCTGCAGTAATCATGCCGTTTTTTAAATCCGATAGTAATACTCTTTGCATAAAAATCCCCCCATTTCTGCCGTTTATATTTAAATTATAATGTTAAGGGCAGGAGTGTGTCAATGGATAATTAGACCAATAAAAAACTGGAAATATATATAAAAAGAATATTAATTTTATCATGTCAAAGCCGGTTTTGTGGTATAGTAAATATATGGGGCAGGATTGCATATTTATTGGGTGAGATGTTCCATGTGCAGTCCCCGTTTTAGCCTAAAAAAATATAGTAAAGGAGAAAAACGATGGATATTATTTGTATGGGAGAAATGCTAATTGATTTTACCCCCGGACAGGAGCCCCGCAGTTATACAGCAAATCCCGGAGGAGCGCCGGCCAATGTAGCGATTGCAGTGGCAAGAAACGGTCTGAAATCCGCCTTTTTAGGTATTCTTGGAGATGATGACTTTGGAAAACTGTTACAGGAGACTCTGGAACAGGACGGCGTGAAAATGCTCTGTCCACAATTGACGGACAAAGCGGTGACAACATTGGCATTCGTAACACTGTATGAAGGCGGAGAACGTTCTTTTACCTTTGCGAGAAAACCCGGTGCGGATATTCTCTTGTCTGAGGAGGATGTAAAAGAGACCGATATTGAAAACTGCCGGATGCTTCATGCCGGAAGCGTTTCCTTATCCGATGCGCCCAGCAAGGATGCAGTTTTGAAGGCTGTGAAGCTTGCGTCCGAAAAAGGAAAACTGGTAAGCTTCGATGTAAATTACAGAGAGATGATTTGGCACGATGTAGAAAGATGTAAAAAAGAAGTAGAAAAAATACTGCCCTATGTGGATCTGCTGAAAATATCCGATGAAGAGCTTTCTTTTGCCGGCGGAGAAGAAAACATCCCTGCCTTTATGAAAAAGTACGGAATCAGAGTTCTGATCGAAACCCTTGGCTCCAAAGGCGCAAAATACTATTTTGAAGGGAAAAGCGGCATTGTAGAAGGAAGGAAAGTAAACGCTGTTGACGCCACCGGCGCAGGAGATGCGTTCTGGGGAGGATTCTTATCCAGCGTACTGATGAATGATATTAAAAATGCTGAGGAGATTACAGAAGAAATTGTAAAACAGGCCCTGGTATACGGCAATACATCCGGTTCCTTATGTGTACAAAAGATGGGTGGGATTCCTGCCCTGCCTTTTAAAAGGGATATTGTAAAAATTATAGAGGCATAGAAGAATATATAAAGAAAGAAGGATATTGTCCATGAAGAGATCGGAAATCAACGCATGTATTAAAGACATGGAAAGCTTAATTAAAAAGCATGGTTTTGAGCTCCCGCCCTTTTGTCACTGGACTCCTGAGGAGTGGCAGGATAAGAATCATGAATATGATGAAATCCGGGATAATATGCTGGGCTGGGATATTACGGATTATGGCCTGGGAGATTTCAGTAAAGTGGGTTTCTCATTGATTACACTGCGTAATGGCAATCAGAATAATTCCAAGTATAAAAAAGTATATGCAGAAAAGCTTCTGATGCTGAAAGAAGGTCAGCATTCTCCCATGCATTTTCATTGGAATAAAAGCGAGGATATCATTAACAGAGGCGGCGGCACTTTGATTATTCACGTATATAATGATGATAACGGGGAATTGGGAGACTCGGATGTAATGGTTAATTCCGATGGACGTACATATAGTGTTCCCGCAGGAACAGGCGTCTTGCTTCATCCAGGAGAAAGCATTACTCTCTGGCCCCATCAATATCATGATTTCGATGTGGTGGAAGGAACTGGGGATGTGTTGATCGGTGAGGTCTCCATGTGTAATGACGATAATACCGATAACCGTTTTTATGAAAAGGTGGGAAGATTTCCGACAATTGAAGAGGATGAACCCCCTTATCGCTTATTGTGCAATGAGTATCCTGAGGCAGCGGAGACATGAGATTTTTACTGACAGCATTAAATACCAAATTTATTCATACGAATCCGGCATTGTACAGCCTAAAGGCATATGCTTCCCAATATGGCTTAAAAGAGCATATTCGGATTGCGGAATATACCATTAATAATTCCCGGGAAGAAATCCTGAGAGGGATTTATGGGCAGAAACCAGATGTTATTGCTTTTTCCTGTTATATCTGGAATATTACGGAGATTTTGTCGCTTATAAGGGAATTTCATAAAATCATGCCCGGTGTGCCCATCTGGCTGGGGGGACCTGAGGTTTCCTTCCGGGCGGAGGAACTGATCAGAAGTTACCCGGAGATAACCGGTATTATGGTAGGCGAGGGAGAAGAAACTTTTGCAGAGCTTTTGCAATACTATACAGGATGGGGAAAAGAAAATGGCCTGAAGAGTATAGGAGATATTAAAGGGATTGTTTTTTGCGAAAAAGGAAAGATTATACATACAAAAGAAAGAGAATTGACGGATTTAGGCAGACTGCCTTTTCTTTACGAGGACTTATCGGGATTTGATCATAAGATCATCTATTACGAGTCTTCCAGGGGCTGCCCTTTCCGTTGCAGCTATTGCCTATCGTCCATTGATAAAAAAGTCCGCTTGCGGGATATGGATATCATAAAAAAAGAACTGCAGTTTTTTATGGATCATAAAGTGCCGCAGGTAAAATTTGTGGACAGGACCTTTAACTGCAATGGTAATCATGCCATGGAAATATGGCAGTATATCAAGGAGCATGATAACGGCATTACCAACTTCCATTTTGAAATAGCTGCGGATTTGTTGGGTGAAGAAGAACTGACGTTGTTAAATTCTTTAAGACCCGGTGCGATACAGATGGAAATAGGGGTGCAGACGACGAATCCGGAAACTCTTAATGAAATCCGCCGTATTATGGATGTGGACAGACTGGAAAGGATTGTTGACAGGCTTCGGCGGGGAAGAAATATCCATATTCATCTAGATTTGATCGCAGGGCTTCCTTTTGAGGATTATGCCAGCTTCGGACATTCCTTTAACCGGGTTTACGCTATGAGGCCGGAGCAGCTGCAGCTTGGGTTTTTAAAAGTTCTGAGCGGTTCCTATATGGCGGAAAAATGTGAAGATTATGGACTGCTGTATACAGATTACCCACCTTATGAAGTGCTGCAGACCACATGGCTTTCTTATGGGGATGTTTGCAGACTGAAGCAGATTGAAGAAATGGTGGAGTTGTATTACAACAGCTGTCAATTTACCATGACATTGCCTTATTTAGAACTTTTTTTTGAAAGTCCCTTTGTTATGTTTGAAAGATTGGCTTCATTTTATGAAAAAAAAGGCTGTTTTTTTAATACCCCTTCCCGCATTTACAGGTATGAGGTTTTGTGGGAATTTATCCAAGAAGAAACGGATGGGGATGACAGGCTGTTCCAGGAATTGTTGACAGCGGATGTCTATTTGAGGGAAAATATCAAAAGCAGACCTGCTTTTACAAAAGATTTGAATCCATACAAAGAACAAATAAACGGGTTTTTCAGACAGGAAGTAAAAAGCAGGGAGACCGGGAAGCATCTTTTACCGGCATACGAGGAATACGATTTCAGGGCTTTGAGCCGTCTGCTTCATTTAGAACCCTTTTCCTATGACATATTCGGGGAAAATCCTTCCTACGAGAAACTGACGTCGGAAAATCTGGCGCTTTTTGATTATAAGAACCGAAATCCCCTGACATATGAGGCAGCAGTCATGATTACGGATGGAGCAATATGATTATGAGAAAAAGAACAAAAGAAATTCTGGATAAATTGGATGAGGTTTATACAAGGGAGTATAAATGCTATTTAAATCATGAAACGTCCTGGCAATTGTTGATTGCCACCATGCTCAGTGCCCAGTGTACAGATGCGCGGGTAAATGTGGTTACCAAAGACCTTTTTCAAAAATATAAAAGTCCCGAAGATTTTGCTAATGCGGACCTAAAGGAGTTAGAGCAGGATATCCGTTCTACAGGGTTTTATCATAATAAGGCGAAAAACATCATTGCATGCTGTAAAGACCTTGTGAAAAAGTATGGTGGAGAGGTTCCAGAGAGTCTTGAGGAACTTACCTCTCTGGCAGGAGTGGGAAGAAAGACGGCAAATGTAATACGGGGCAATATTTTTCATGAGCCCAGCGTGGTTGTGGATACTCATGTAAAGCGTATTTCCAGAAAGCTTGGTTTTACAAAAGAAGAGGACCCGGAAAAGATAGAATATGATCTGATGAAAGCGCTGCCCAAAGACCATTGGATTTTATATAATATTCAGATTATTACTTTCGGACGGGAAATCTGTTTTGCCAGAAATCCTAAATGTGAGGAGTGCTTTTTGACAGAATATTGCAGTTATTATAAAGAGAGGCAGAAGAGAAAGTAAATGAATGTCTTTTGTGAAAGCTATACGGCTGTGGACGTTGAAACTACCGGGCTGGATCCGAAAAAGGATAAAATAACGGAAATAGGCGCCATTCGCATTGAAAACGGGAAAGTAACAGATTCCTTTCACACATTGGTCAATCCGGGAAGGAAACTGGAGGAACGGATTGTCAGCCTGACGGGGCTGACAGATGAGCTATTAGGGGAAGCGCCTTTTATTCAGGATGTAATAGGCCACTTTCTGGAATTTGAAACTACTGGCTGTCTTTTGGGGCACAGCGTTTTATTTGATTTTTCCTTTTTAAAGAGGGCAGCGGTAAATGCGGGAAAACAGTTTGATAAAAATGGAATTGATACTTTGGCAATTTCCAGGAAATACCTTCAGGAATTAGAGAGCAGGTCGCTTCCTTATTTATGCAGGCATTTTGGGATTGAACACAGGGCACACAGGGCTTTATCGGATATAGAAGCCACATTGGACCTGTATAGGATATTAATAGAAAAATTCGGACAGGATGAAGAGGCGATGAAATGGTTTATGCCTAAGCCTCTGATTTACCAGGTAAAAAAAGAAGGACCTGTTACCAAAAAGCAAAAAGAGCAGTTAGAGAGATTTTTGTCCTATTATCACCTGGAGAGTGAATATAATATAGAGAGCCTGACCAAAAATGAGGCAAGCAGGTATCTGGACCGGCTTATCAGCATTCATGGACGTATTCCTCCAAGGAACGGATAATGTTCTTTTGTGTAATGGAACGAAGGGAACCAGCGAAATCTATCAGATGTTTAATCTTTTCCTGTTCTCCCTTTTTCTGATAAATTTCTGCGAGCAGCGTATAGTTGCCGGTAATGTCTGTGCCGCTCTCAACAGCCTTCTCCAATAAAATGGTAGCATTGCTTTCATAGCCGTTATCATAATAAGTGCGGGCCAGTTTATAAATGGTGCGGGCATAGAGGGTGTAGTTTTCATCATATTCGGACAGTACCATAAGGTTGGCGGTTCCGTATTGGATTTTTAAGTCTGTGTTGCTGTAACCGGTAAGATTTACTATTTTTTTCTTGCCAAGGGCTTCCAGGGTTTTCATACAGTCCTGTACGGTATCATTGTCGGATAAAAGGCTTTTGGGTATATACTGAAAAGGAATTTCCACATAATCCAGACCGTCCAGATTTTTTTTCCGGATCTGGTTGGCCTGCCGTTCCTTTTCCCAAAAGTCATTTAAAGCGTTATTTTCCGCTTTTTCACTTTTTTTTAACTTGTATGTCAGTACAATAATAAAGATGATAAAACTTGCCAAAAACGGGAACATCGTATATAATCCTTTCGTAAGAAGAGGTGATTTTATGTTTAATAAAAAGAACAGACAGATAATATCTCGGATCATCATCATATTGCTGATCTTAGCAATGGTGGTTCCGATGGCAGTATCATTTTTGTCTGTATAGAGATTATACCATAAGGAGTGTATTATGAGAAAGTATATTAAAATTGCTTTGTATAATTTCTGCTGCCTTATCATATAGACATTGTGTACGCAAAGCATTAATTTGATTGATTATTGGTGCAACATTATCATCTATATTTCTAAAGTTATGACGTGTAATTTTCTGATACGGAAAGTTACTAAATTCGTTTTCATATTTTGACATTCTTTATTTTCCTTTCAACTTCAGTGATAGCTCATATCATACAATGGATAAAACCTATACATTGTAATTGTGGTGGTATATCCGGAGAAATCGTGCGAA
>CAZZHJ010000085.1:0-9007 GCA_964653815.1 uncultured Lachnospiraceae bacterium | reverse complement strand
AATTACAAGGTTTTCCGGAAAATTAGAAAGATGTTACAAAAATGTAAGCAAAAAAACCAAAATGTAAGTTGGATTAATGGAAGGCCATGATCAGTATTTTTTATAATTATCTTATGGTTAAGCACTTTTATAAAATAAATAAAAGATTGTTTAAGAGTATGGGTTATATCAAATGAAAGAGGAGAATGTATGGGGAAAAAACATATCATACCGGAAATTATGTGGATGCCTTTATTTTTATCAATCAGTTTTAACAGTGCGGTTTATTATGGCGCCAGAGTATTGACGGCAGGCAGGGTTCATTATGATTTGACAGGCAGTCTGGATGAACGGATTCCTTTTTTGCCGTGGACAATTACCATATATCTGGGCTGCTATTTGTTTTGGATTACAAATTATATTATTGGATGCAGACAGGACGAGGTAAAGGCATTTCGTTTTATCAGTGCCGACCTTATTGCCAAGATGATATGTCTGCTGTGTTTTTTTACATGGCCCACAACAAATATCAGACCGGCTATTACAGGAACCTCTGTATGGGAACAATTGATGCAGCTGCTGTACCGTATAGATGCGGCGGATAATCTGTTCCCTTCCATACATTGTCTTACAAGCTGGCTCTGTTATATTGCGGTAAGGGAAAATGAAAAGGTGCCCCGATGGTATCGTATATTTTCGCTTCTGACAGTTATCAGTATCTGCATATCCACGCTTACCACAAAACAGCATGTCATACCGGATGTAATTGCAGGAGTGGGACTTGGGGAAATCAGTTATTTGCTGGCGGAGAAAAGCGGATTTGCCTGCTGGTATAGGGAAAGCATGCAAAAAATAGCCGGTAAAATGTTAAAAAGGAGGCGTCGGTGTGAGCAAAAAAATTAAGATATGGGTCATGATAGGGTTTGCCGTAATGATTCTGTTTTTGCTGAAGCTGTTTTTTGACCAGAAGTTTGATTCCGTAGATTCCCTGCAGAATTATATGAAGAGCTTTGGAATGGCTGCACCGCTGGCTCTTACAGTATTTCAGGCACTGCAGGTGGTGGTCCCGGTACTTCCGGGATATTTGGGCTGTGCCGCCGGAGCCGTGGCATTCGGAAGTATGACGGGCTTCTGGTGCAATTATATAGGTATCAGTGCAGGTTCCATTATTGCTTATTTTCTGGCACGTAAATATGGAATAGACATTGTCCTTGCCATGTTTCCAAAGAAACAGTATGAGAAATGGAGCAGGCGGATAGAAAAGAGCCGCTCATATGGCTGGTTTCTCTTTATTGCCACGCTGCTTCCCTTATTTCCCGATGATTTTCTCTGTTACTTCTCGGGCTTGATAAAAATGAACAGCAGGAAATTTATATGGATTATTATTTTGGGAAAGCCATGGTGCATTTTGGCATATAGCATTGCTTTTGGAATGATAAAATAAAGGAGGTTGAAGATGAAGAAGAAATTATTGGGATATTATGATTATACGGTGGTACTTACTTATTGCGGAATGCTCTGTGCTTTTTGCGGAATACTGCGGATTATCAATGAAGACTACTGGGATGCGGTATTCTGTCTGCTGCTTTCGGGCGTCTGCGATATGTTTGACGGAACCATAGCTGCCACAAAAACAAGAATGGACAATGAGAAAAAATTCGGGATTCAAATAGATTCCTTAAGCGACTTAATCAGTTTTGGGGTTTTGCCGGGACTTTTTATTTATATGATTTCCGGAAAAAATATATTTGCAGGTTTGATAGGCGCTTTGTTTGTTTTGTGTGCGCTGATACGTCTGGCATATTTTAATGTACAGGAGGAAGAGCGGCAGAAAAAGACCGGGGAGAGGCGGAAAAGCTACCTGGGCGTTCCCGTAACTACTATAGCAGTATTTCTGCCGGGCGTTTATCTGTTGTATGATTACAGGATATGCAAAAACGTTGCCTGCTTTTCCATCCTTCTTGTTTTGACGGGAATTGGCTATCTTCTGCCTGTAGAAATAAAAAAACCGGGACTTTTGGGAAAAGTCGGAATTGTCATAGTCGGAATTTTTGAAGTTCTGGGAATGCTGCTTTTTATGGGATGGGATGCTGTATGAAAGATTCGCTTATGTTACGTTTTTTATATGGGACCGTTTTGGGAAGAATGCTGCTAAAGCTTCTTGTGCAGCCCCGGGTATCAAAAACTGTGGGATGCTTTCTTTCCTCCCGTCTATCAGCAAGGTTGATACCTCATTATATAAAAAAATGGGGAATCGATATGAAGGATATAGAAATTCCGGAGGGCGGTTTTTTATCTTTTAATGATTTTTTTACAAGAAGGAAAAAAGTAAAATTTGATAATACAAAAAAAGACTGGCTGCAAAGTCCCTGTGACGGGCTGATGAGTTTTGTAAAAATCAGAAGGAATATAGTTTTTGATATAAAAAACACAAAATTTTCTCTGGAGGATTTATTGAGAGACCGGAAACTTGCCGAAAAATTCCGCAATGGCTACGCTCTTATTTTCAGGCTGACGCCTGCAGATTATCACAGGTATTATTACGGGGCTTGCGGCAGAGTGCTGTGTCATAGAAAAATACAGGGGAAACTGCATTGCGTCAGACCTGTTGCCTTGAGAACGGTTCCGGTCTTTGCACAAAATACCAGGGAATATGAAGTTATTGAGACAAAAGAATTCGGGACAATCCTTCAGATGGAAATAGGAGCTTTGCTGGTAGGAAAAATTCACAATTATAAACGATTCCGGGAACGGGATGATGTAGAGGCAGGTATGGAAAAGGGTTACTTTGAATTCGGCGGTTCTACGATTATTCTGTTGTTTCAGAAGAATGTTGTCTGTCTGCAAGAGAAGCTGTATTGAAGAAGTGATGATAATGGGGAAATCAAAGTGTCGGCTGGAGAAGTAATAGCAAGAAGAAGCTGAATGAAGAGACTGTTGTGAAAGCAGATAATTGGTCTGCCGGAGCAACAGTTTTTTAATAAGAATTTAATCTCTTTACGTTATTTAACTGTTAAGATATAATATTTAAAAGAGTGGACGCAAGAGCAAAAGACTGGTTTGATGAATTAGAATGAGAGGTATGAGATGAAGAAAAGTAATTTGCAGCTGAATTTGTTTCTTGGATTAATTATGCTGGTGGGACTGGCGTTGTTAGGTACAGGAATCTTTTATACCGTTGAAAGAAACAAAAAGATGAAAGGCTATGAAACCGTAGAGGGAGGTATTGTTGATTACATAAAAAGTGAAAGGAAAGAAAGCGGTACGGTTTACGGGGCTGTATATGCTTATATAGTCGATGGAAAAGAGTATACCGTTTCTGATGAAGTTTTTACCAACAAAGTACCGCAGGTGGGAGAAAGAGTGCAGATCATGTATGATCCGGCGGCACCGGAAAATGCATTTAATAAAGATTCTGTATCCCACGGTTTTGCGCTGCTTATAATTGGCGGCATGTTTTTTGCAATACCGTTTTTGTTCCTTATCAGCATTAATTTTAATTTTTCAGGCGGCAGGTGGGTAGAGGCACTTAAGAATTTCTTTCTGGGATTGCTCTTTGCCGGGATAGGATTCGGGCTTTGTTTTGGACTGAAACAAGGAATTAATTTTGCTACGGGATTCTGTTTTGTCTTTGGATGCATTGGCGTATATGGTATAGGATATAGTATTTACATTTTATTCAAGCCGGAAACGGAAATGCCCAAAGCGGATTCCTTGGAGGATGAGAATGTTAATTTGCAACAGGATTATCCTGTGTCTGATGAAATTAGTCAGGATAACAATTTAACAGAAAGAATACCGGAGGAATATAAAGAAAAGATAGAACAGGCTGCAAATGTAATAAATACAGGTGTAAATGTAATAAATACAGGTGTGAATGTAGTGAGGGCAGTTATGAGAATCATTGGCGGATTGCTTTTTGCCGGAATCGCAGGAACTGTGATAGGTATGGTAATGAATCCCAAGGTGGAAGTGGTGGGGATGCCCAAATCATTTGTTGCTTTGTTTTTTGGGGTTTTTGTAATTATGGGGGTAATTCAGATTATCAGAGGAATAAAAGAGATCTTAAGAAAATAGGAACTGTGGCGGCGGGATAATATCTTTACGCTGTTTGGATGTTAAGATATAATATTTACATGGGCGGGGTCAAAAATCATTGAATTGAAAGAGAGGGCAAAATTATGCTGGAAAGTCAAAAAACAAGAAGTTCAAAATCTTATTGCATCGGTTATAGTGAAACCCTGCAAAAATACATTCTTTCTTCCGTTGTTAAATGGATTGCATGGTACAACCGATACTTTGAGATTTCGGAAGAAGAATACAATTACAGCATGGACAAGCTGGAATTATTGGATGAAATTGCCAAGGAATGCTCTGAACAAGGAACGGAATCTGCAAGGTATTTGTGTTCTGATAGAGATGATGAAAATGAAGCCAACAACAGGAAAGATGTTTATGTGGCATTGAAGAAAGGGATGGTTCCCTATGACGGGGATAAATCCTTTTCATTGGATTGATGGAGACAAGGATGAGACGAAAAGACCGGGAAGTAACGGATATTAACAAAATTTTTGAAATCATTGATAACTGTCCTGTTATCCATATTGCCATGACGGATAACGGGAAGCCTTATGTTGTGGCGTTGAATTTTGGATATGAGCGGCAGGAGGATGATTTAATCCTGTATTTTCACAGTGCTTATGAAGGGCGCAAGATAGATATTCTGAAAAAGAATCCGGAAGTATATTTCCAGATGGAATGTTCAGGCAGATTGATTGTGGGAGCAGCGGAAGAACCATGTACATATGGTTACAGTTATGACAGCGTAATGGGGAGCGGAAAGATAGAATTTATAGAGGCTGAAGAAGAAAAGACACATGGGCTGAACTGTCTGATGCATCATACGGGAAAAACGGATGATGATTTTTGTTTTCCGAAAGAAATGCTTTCAAGGACCTGTGTGTATTGTCTGCGTTCTTCGGATTTTACCGGGAAGCATCATGAATAGCAGCAAAACAAACCGTTTTATTGGATAAAAAATAAGGGGATAAGGAATGAAGAATAGTAATTTGTCACGGAATTTGTTTTTGGGACTGTTTATGCTGGTGGGACTGGCATTGCTGGGTGTAGGAATTTTCTTTACTGTTGACAGAAACCAAAAGATGAAAACCTATGAAACTGTGCGGGGCGGTATTGTTGATTACCAGTCAAGAGAAGGGGATAACGGCATGCTTTACGGTGCTGTATATGCCTACGAAGTTGACGGGAAAGAATATACCATTTATGATGATGTTTTTACCAACAAAGTACCACGAATAGGAGAAAGGGTGGAGATCATGTATGATCCTGCTGCTCCGGGAGATGCATTTGTGAAAGGTACTATGTCTACAGGCTTTTTTATGCTATTAATTGGCGGGTTATTTTTTGTGACACCGCTTTTCTTGCTTATCATAACTAATTGTAAAATATCCGGCAAATGGATGGAAGGATTTCAGGAACTTTGTCTGGGACTGATTTTTGCCGGTATGGGCTATGGTCTATGTTTTGGGTTGAAACAGGGAATCACTTTTGTTACAGTTTTTCTGTTTTTATTTGGCAGTGTGGGTATATATATTATAGGACTTGGTGTTTATACCTGGTTCAGGCCGGAAAAGCAAAGTCCTGCTTCTGTAGAAAATGCCGATTTGCAACAGGATCCTTATTATGTGCCGGATGAACAGTATTATCAGGAGGATGCCCTGAAAATACAGCTGCTGAATGAGCAGAGGGAAAAGATAGATCAGATAAAAAATAAGATTGAACCCGGCGTAAGGATAGTAAGGGGAATTCAGAAGATGATAGGGGGAATTGTCTTTTCCGCAGTCGGAGGATATGCAATAAGTGTATTCATGAGTTCGGATTTTTCGGTAACGGGGCTGCCTCGGCTTTCCCTGATTTTATTTTTGGGGATATTTGTAGTGGTGGGAATGACGCAGATAGTTAAGGGAATTTTAGAGATTGTAAGACAATAGAAACAAACAGAATTATTATATTGTTTTTTTCTTGGCAGAAGTACAATTATGTGATAAAATTTAGATTTTCATAAAATCTGCGGCAGACGGAAATTTCCCGTCTGCCGCTATTCATTTTCTATATTGTCACAAATTTTCTATTCCGCACCCATACGGTCCAAAAGCTCGATTTTAATATCATATAGCTTCTTGGATAAATCTACATAAACCTTATGGGGGTTTACAAGTCTCCTTGTTTCCGGCCACAGGGTCTCAAGCTCCTGTTTGCAGTATTCCCTGATATCCATAACCTTGGGAGATTCGTAAACGCACTCCCCGTTAATAAAGACGGGAACCATCATTTCCCTCATGGTATAAGTGCCGCCCTTTAACTTAGTCTTTTTCCAGGGCTCTAAGGGGTCAAAGAGGGACAAATTCTCATTTTCATCAAATTTTTCATCCACCAGACAGATCAAATCAGCTTTTACCTTGCCGGAATCCTTTTCATAAATACGGTAAATTGTTTTGTTGCCCGGATTGGTAACCTTTTCGGAATTTTCGGAAAGCTTGATTTTGGGAATAAACTGTCCGTCAGGACCTTTTATTGCAGCCAGCTTGTACACGCCGCCAAAGGAAGGGCAGTCCTTCGCAGTAATCAGGTGAGTTCCCACGCCCCAGGAGGTAATGGTTGAACCCTGAACCTTTAAGGAATCAATTAAGTATTCGTCCAAGTCGTTGGAAGCGGATATAATAGCGTCGGGGAAGCCGGCAGCATCCAGCATCTTGCGGGCTTTTTTGGAAAGGTACGCCAAATCCCCGCTGTCTAAACGAATGCCATAATTCTTTAATTCTATTCCCGCATCCCGCATTTCCGTAAAGACGCGGATGGCATTGGGAATGCCGGATTTTAAGGTATCATAGGTGTCCACCAAAAGCAGGCAGGCATTGGGATAAATCTCCGAATAAGCCTTAAACGCCGTATATTCATCGGGGAAACTCATAATCCAGCTGTGGGCGTGAGTTCCTTTGACGGGAATATCGAAAAGCTGACCCGCAAGGACGTTGGAGGTGCCGATACAGCCGCCGATCACTGCCGCTCTGGCGCCGTAGATGCCTGCATCCGGTCCCTGGGCACGGCGAAGGCCGAATTCCATAATGCCGTCGCCCCTTGCAGCAAAGCAGACTCTGGAAGCCTTTGTGGCAATGAGGCTCTGGTGATTGACAATATTCAAAATTGCGGTTTCAATGAGCTGTGCCTGCATAATTGGCGCAATTACTTTTACCATAGGTTCTCTGGGGAACATAATGCTTCCTTCGGGAATGGCGTAAATATCGCCGGTAAATTTGAAGTCCCTCAGATATTCCAGAAAATCCTTGTCAAAAAGATTCAGGCTGGCAAGATATGCGATATCCTCTTCTGAAAAATGCAGGTTCTTGATCAAATCAATGACCTGAGCAAGTCCGGCGCTGATGGAATATCCGCTTCCCATGGGATTATTGCGGAAAAAGGCATCGAAAATGACGGTTTCATTCTGATCCTTGTTGCGGAAATATCCCTGCATCATAGTCAGTTCATAAAGGTCTGTCAGTAGTGTGAGATTTTGTCTGTCCATTTATTTTACCTCCGTATTTTCTGCTTTCATGATTTTTTCTGATTTGCAAAGGAAGCAGAAGCCGATTGCAAATAATATGATTAATGATAGCACGCCATATTTAGAACTATGTAAAAAGAAAGCGCAGGCGGATATAATTAAGGGGCCGAAAAAGTCCGCAAATTTTCCGAAAATATCAAAGAACCCAAAGTATTCGCTGGATTCCTTTTTGGGAATCATTTTACCGAACTGGGAACGGGACAATGCCTGGATGCCACCCTGACAGATGCCTACGCACATTGCCAGAATCCAGAACTCCAATGCCGTATCCAGACCGTATCCGAAGGCACAGATGCCTATATAGAGAAAAATGTAAACCTTCAAAACCCGGATGGTGCCAAACTTTTTGGCAAATGTGGCGCTCAAAATACTGCAAGGGAAGGCTACAACCTGTGTCAACAGCAGGGCTAAAATCATCTGTGTGGAATCGATGCCCACCTCGCCGCCGTAAGAGGTTGCCATGGAAATAATGGTATAGACGCCATCGATATAGAAGAAATATCCCAGTATATAAAACAATAGCTTTTTATCCCGGCGGAGTTTTAAAAAGGTTATGCCTAAACGCCTGAAAGTATGGGAAACCACATGCTTTTTGGGGCGCAGGTAATGAGTCTGTTTAACGTTCTTTATCAAAGGCAGGGACAGCATAAGCCACCAGATTATTGTAATTAAAAAGGAAATTTTGGTAGCGGTAATGGTATCCAGCCCGAAGGGAGTCAGAAGAATCAAAAGGATTCCGATCACAAAAGGGATGCAGCTGCCTATGTAGCCGCAGGCAAAGCCCATGGAGGAAATATAGTCCATGCGTTCGTCGGTAGTAACATCTATGAGCATGGCATCATAGAAAATGTTGCAGGCCGAGTAACCGATGCGGGCAATGACGATGCAGGACAGGAAAGAAATCCATCCCGGTGCAAAAATCATTGCCGTTCCCCCTAAGATGCCCAATGCCAGAAACCAGCCAAATATCTTCTTCTTCATATTCTGATAATCTGCCAAAGCCCCAAGGATAGGAGACATACAGGCCAGAATCAGAAGAGCGATGGAGGTGGTTGTCCCCCAGATAGAGGTGGCATATTCCTGTGCAACTCCCGCCGCTGTGGATAATGAGCGGAAATAAATGGGGATAGTTGCCGTCAGAATCATGGTAAATGCGGAATTAGCCACATCATATAAAATCCAGCTTATTTCGTGTTTTGATAATTTGGTTTTTTCCATAAAACCCTCTTTCCGGAAAACGTAAAGTTTCCTTACATTTTATGATTTTATGTCCTACAGGACAGGGTGTCAACAATATACACTGTTTTCAGTATAACATTGGAATGCTGTTTAGACCATAACTAATATTTGTAGATTCAAAGAAAATATGAAAATCATGGATTCTCT
>CAZZHJ010000084.1:0-9027 GCA_964653815.1 uncultured Lachnospiraceae bacterium | reverse complement strand
AAGGGCTGACGGGGCGGGCAATGATTGGTACCGGTCGGAAAAGATGGTGGGTATGATGCTGTATCTGGACAGATTCAGCGAAAACCTGTCAGAGTTTGAAAAGCGGATAGATTATCTTGCGGAGCTTGGTATTACTTATGTGCATTTTATGCCTCTTTTAAAATCCAGAGAGGGCAATAACGACGGCGGTTATGCGGTTGCGGATTACCTTATGGTGGATGACAAATTCGGGACCATGGACCAGCTTGAAAGAGTGATGGGGCTGTTGAAGAAGAGAGGCATCCGGACCTGTATTGATTTTGTATTGAATCATACGGCAAAGGAGCATATCTGGGCGAAGGAATGTTTAAAGGGCAATCCCGATTACCGGGATATGTACTTTATGTTTGACGACGACACCCTTCCGAAGGAATACGAGAAAAGCCTGACGGAAATATTTCCAGGAGTGGCGCCGGGTAATTTTACTTATTACCCGGAACTGAATAAATATGTCATGACCAGATTTTATGAATTTCAATGGGATTTAAACTATGGTAATCCGCAGGTGTTTAACAAGATTGTGGAAGTGCTCCTTACTCTTGCCAATAAAGGAGTGGACATTTTCCGCTTAGACGCTATCCCTTATATGTGGAAAGAACCCGGAACCAGGTGTATGAACCATCCCAATGTACATAAGCTGCTTTCCATGATGTACGAGATTGTGAAGCAGGTTTGTCCAAGCGTTATTTTTTTAGGGGAGGCTATTGTAGAGCCTTTTGAGATTGTAAAGTATTTCGGAAACCGGGAAACCAAGGAGTGCAACGTCATGTACAACGCATCCTTTATGGTTTTGTTGTGGAATTCCCTTGCAACAAGGGATGTGAGGCTGATGGAGCGTTCTCTTTCTCTGGATTACGGAATACCTGAGGATGGAATCTGGATCAACTATGCAAGGTGCCATGATGATATCGGATGGGGCTTTGAAACAGAAATCCTCAGGGATATGGGTCTGGACCCTGAAATGCATAAGCAGTATGTGATTCAGTATATGGAAGGAAAATTTCAGGGCAGCTTTGCAACAGGCGAGCTTTATGAATACAATCCTGTTACCAATGACGCCAGAAACTGCGGAACTCTTGCTTCCTTATGCGGTCTGGAACAGGCGTTAAATGAAAAACATATGTATAAGGTGGAGCTTGCGGTAAAAAGAATTTTACTTTTGCATTCAGTTATTATATCATATACAGGAATACCGCTGTTGTACAGCGGAGACGAAATCGGCCGGCTCAATGATTGGAGTTATAAGGAGATTCCCGGGTACGCGGGAGATTCCAGATGGCTTCACAGAGGTAAGATGGATTGGACGGCGGCGGAAAAAAGAGATGATTTCAGTACAATAGAAGGTCAGATTTTTACAAAAATCAAGAATATGATTTCCATTAGAAAGTCCAACGGGTATTTTAGTGCAGAGCATAAAGCCATACCTGTAGATACGGGAAACGATGCGGTATTCTGTTTCCACAAAGCGGATAAGATGCTGGTTCTGGCAAATTTCTCCGAAAGGGAGCAATGGGTTGATACCAAAGCCTTCGACTGGTTCGGACTGCCGGGGGAAATGAAGGATTTGATTACGGGAAGGCCTATTCGCTCTTATAACAATCATATTCAGTTAGGACCTTATGAATATCTCTGGTTAGTATAATCATAATTCAGCGGAAGAATCATCTTCCGCTGGATTTTGCTGTAACAAGCCACAGCAGAAACAGTACAGACAAGAAAGATAAAGGAAAGGTGTATGTATCATGGGAATTATTGTTGACGGTTCTTTATTTACACTTCATACGAAAAGCAGCACCTATCAGATGAAGGTGGATGATAAGGGGATTTTGCTGCACAATTACTACGGAAAGAGAACGGATGAGACGGATTATTCCTATCTGATTTCTTTTGCCGACAGAGGATTTTCGGGAAATATCGCTGCGGCGAGAGGAGACAGGACCTATTCATTGGATTATCTGCCTCAGGAGTTTCCGGTATGCGGAAGCGGAGATTACAGGGTAAGCTGCCTGAATGCGGATTTGGGAGCGGGAGTCAATGACTGTCTGCTTTTTTATGACAGCTATAAGACCTATAAGGGAAAATATTCCCTGACAGGACTTCCTGCTATGTTTGCAGAGGAAGGGGACGGGGTTGAGACCCTGGAGATTTTGTTAAAGGATTATAAGGACAATTTGTATGTTCGTTTATTATATGGCGTTTTTGAAGATTGTGACATGATCACAAGGGCTGTGGTCATTGAAAACGGTACGGATCAGGATGTGAAGCTGTCAAGAGTTATGTCAACCTGCATTGACTTTTTTGAAGCCGATCTGGACTTGCTTCATTTTCACGGAAAGCATACGGGCGAGAGACAGCTGGAGCGGATTCCTTTGTTTCACGGCATTGCAGAGCTGAGGAGCACAAGGGGAACCTCCAGCCACCAGCACAATCCGTTTGTCATTGCTGCAGGAAAGGATACCAATGAGGATGCGGGAGAATGCTACGGTCTTTCCTTGTTATACAGCGGCGGTTTTCATATGCAGGCGGAGACAGACCAGATAAACCAGATAAGGCTGGTAATGGGAATGGATGATTCTGATTTCCTCTGGACCCTGTGTCCCGGAGAAAGCTTTGTGGCGCCTGAGGTGTGCATGACCTACAGCGACAGCGGATTTGGAAAGCTGTCACACGCTATTCATGACGGATTTCATAAGCATCTGATCAGAAGTCCGTGGAAGAATAAGAGACGGCCGGTGCTTGTAAACAACTGGGAGGCGACTTATTTTAACTTTAACAGTAAGATTCTTCTGGACCTTGCCCGTGAAGCAGCACAGATGGATCTGGATATGCTGGTGTTAGACGATGGATGGTTTGGCAAAAGAGATAATGATGATTCGGGACTGGGAGATTGGTTTGTAAATGAAAAGAAGCTGGGCTGTTCCTTAAAGGAGCTGGTGGATAAGGTTCGTGATTTAGGCCTTTCCTTCGGCCTCTGGTTTGAACCGGAAATGATTTCCGAGGACAGCGATTTGTACAGGACCCACCCTGACTGGGCTATGGTAGTGCCGGGAAGGGAGCCCATCAGGTGCAGGAGCCAGCTGGTTTTGGATATGTCCAGGGAAGATGTGGTGGCATATATAAAGGAGAGGCTGTTTGACATTGTGGACAGCGCCGGTATTCAGTATATCAAATGGGATATGAACCGTTCCCTGGCGCTGGCATATAGCACGCTGTTTCCCAGGGAGAGACAGGGAGAGCTGCGCCACAGATATGTGCTGGGACTTTATGAGGTTATGGAAGCCCTGCTTACCCGTTATCCGGACCTTCTGCTGGAGGGCTGCAGCGGCGGCGGCGGAAGATTTGATGCGGGCATGCTCTATTATGCGCCGCAGATTTGGTGCAGCGACAATACCGACGCCATTGAAAGGCTCAGGATACACTACGGAACCTCCTTTGGCTATCCCATGTCCACGGTTTCCGCCCATGTGTCCGTCTGTCCCAATGAACAAAATGGCAGAGTAACGCCTCTTAAAACAAGGGGCATCTGCGCTATGCAGGGAACCTTCGGATATGAACTGAACCTCTGTGAAATGTCAGAAGAGGAGAAGGAGCAGGTAAAAGAACAGGTTAAGACCTTTAAAGAGCATTATAAGCTGTTTCAATTCGGGGATTATTACCGGATTGCTTCTCCCTTTGAAAACCGGGACTTTACTGCATGGGAGTATGCTGACAGGGAAGGGAAGGAAGCATGTCTGTCGGTGGTTTATACGGACCTTCATGGAAACCCGGTGCCCCATATCGTGAAGTTTAAGGGGCTTTGTAAGGAGAAAAACTATGAGGTTGTAAGAGATGGAGAATTCTTGGGAGAATTTTCGGGGGCAGCCCTTATGAATGGAGGACTTTTGCTGCCTATGCCAAAGGAGAATTACGATTCCTGCCAGTTCTATGCTTGTGTCAGATAAAGAAGGAAATGAAAGGGCTGCTGCAAATATTTTGCGGCAGCTTTTTATTTGTTACTTTTTATTCCATTATGGGATAATTTGTGATAGAATTGTTTTTATTAGAGCCGTGTTAGCGGTAAGAAATTGGAGGAAGATATGATTTGTACAAATTGTGGCAGTCAGGTTCAGGACGGAGCGTCAAATTGCCCGGTATGCGGAGCGCCTGTTATGGCAGCAGGAGCGGCGCCTGGACAGCAAATGGACATGGGACAGCCGGGAAACGGAATGATGAATGACGGACAGCCGGCAGGAGGATTGGAAAACGGGAATCCTTCATGGAGCGGTTATCAGGAGCCGGGACTTAAAAGAATGGATTTTTACAAACATCCGAATGTAAGCTCCCTGCGTAAGCAGCTTAAAGGATGCGGAATTGCTATGTACATATTAGCGGTGCTTAATTGTGTTCTTTATGCGATGACCGGAGATATCATTTCAGGTATTATTGCAGCGGTTATTTTTGTTGGATTGGGACTTGGCGTCCATTTGGGACAGAGCCGTGTTTGTGCAATCCTTTTAACGGCTTATGGCGTTTTTAATACGGTTGTATCCTATATAATGACGGGAAGCTTCAGTGGCTGGCTGTTCCTGCTTGTAGGAATTTACGGCATTATTTATACCTTTAAGTTCCATAAGGCATGGAAGCAATATAAGAATACCGGCGTTATCCCTTTTGTTGGGGGCAAATAGGAATAATTTTTGAGGAGGAGCAGGAAGTGTATCAGGAATTAAAAAAGAAGTATTTGGTAAAGAATTTGACTGTAGCTATTTTTTTATTTATTATAGGCGGTATTATATTGATAACCCAGATGGACAATATTAAAATGATACTGGCACCGGCGGTGAACCTGGATACTCTGTATGCAGATGAGATTAAAGAATCCATGAAGGTTAAAGTTGAAGTGGGCGATATCAGGGAATATTATGCATATACGGAAGAAGGCGGCAGGGTTATTGAAAAAGAATATATCATACCTGTAGGCGAAAAAGAATTTATGGGACTGGTCCTCGGCGAATCTTACCTTGAACAGGCGGACCGGGATATGGAGGCTACATGGGACTATCTGGATGGCGATGAGTCAGCTATAAATAGGATAGAGTTTTTTACCGTAACAGGCAAGGTTGTACCCATGTCGGGAGAAAGCAAGGAGTTTTATGATGAATTCATTTACTTACTGGGATTGGAGCCTGAGCAGGAAGAACTGTTTATTCCTTACATGGTTGTGACAGGCAGCGCAGCAGGTGGTTTCACGAGTAATTTTATTGTCTTTGGAATTGTTGCGGCAGTGATTATTATAATCGGAATTTGCGTACTTGTCAGAGGACTTACCGGAGGCGCTTTAAAGGATATTAAAAAGTATTGTGAAGCAACTGGCAACGCAGAAGCTGCAATGCAGAGACTGGAACGGTTTTATGCACAGACCCAGCCTGTAGGAAACCTCCGTGTTTCACCGGAATTTATTATGGCGCAGACAAGCGGAAAAGTAATGTTAACTGATGCATCTAAGGTATTATGGGTATACCAGCACATAGTAAGTCATTATACCAATGGTATTCCTTCAGGAAAAGATTATTCCATCATGGTATGGATGACAGACGGGACAAAGATGGATATCCCCATGAAAGGAAAGAAGAAAGCAGAGGAAGCGTTGGATTATATCGGCCGTTCCCTTCCTTACCTTTTCTTTGGTTTTAATGAACAGATTCAGGCGGCATATAATCAGAACAGACAGGGCATGATTCAGGCGATGACAGAAAGACGGGAACAGCTTATGGGTCGGATGCCAGAGGAGCAGATGATGCCTGGAAATGCAAATCAGGGATTCTAAAAGTGGATGAAGATAAACTGGTAAGGGCCAGACTGGCAGAGCTGGCCCGTACCGCTTACAGGCAGAATCGTTATACCTTTAGTCAGTTTCTGACACCGGCGGAGTTGGCAATACTTGATGAGCCGGGAGAAGAATGGAAGACGGTTGATTTTGACACTTACGGCGGACATGAAAGCTGTGAAAGACAGATGGTCCGGTTTGGGTCGGAAAGAATGTTTGGATATGAAGAGGATTATCCCATAACCTTGCTTCTTATAGAGCCGTTGTCACCTAAGTTTGCGGAAAATCTCGAACACCGGGATTATCTGGGGGCATTGATGAGTCTGGGCATTGAAAGGGCAGTGCTTGGGGATATTCTCATAAAGGACAAGACAGCTTATTTATTCTGTATGGACAGTATTGCGGATTATATAGAGTCAGGGCTGTGTAAAGTCAGACATACCAGTGTAAAGGCGGTAAAGGCAGCTGGAGAAATACAGGCTTTGGAGAAGAACCTGAAGGATATGGAGGTTCTGGTACAGTCTCCCCGTTTTGACAGTATAGCCGCAGCAGTCAGCAGGCTGTCCAGAAGTGCCGCGCAGCAGCTTTTCAGGGATAAAAAAGTATTGTTAAACGGCAGGGTCTGTGAAAACAACAGCATGCTTCTGAAAGAGGGCAGCATATTTTCCATTCGCGGATATGGGAAATATATCTATGATGGCTGCAGCAGGGAAACACGGAAGGGCAGGGTATATGTCCAGTTGAAAAAATACGAATAAAAGAAAATAACAGAAACATGATAAGGACAGGTCGGTGCCGGAAAGGAAAGGCATAGGCCTGTTTTTTAAAATTTCAAAAATTTTGTCTAAAATCAGATGTGAAATGCGAATTATGGGTATCAGGGAAAAGGTGGTGGTAAAAAGTGAGGATCACAGAAAACAATTTTGTGGAACAGATGAAGAAAAGGAATGAGCAGGCGCTGGTCTATGTGGTTGAACAATACGGCTGGGTATTGAAAACTGTGGTAAAGCGTCAGATGCAGACCTTGCCTCATCTGTGGGATGACTGTATGAATGATACCTTAATGGCGGTCTGGGAAAATATTGAAAGCTTTGACCCGGAGCGGACGGAGTTTCAGAACTGGCTGGCGGGAGTGTGTCGTTTTAAGGCATTGACCTATGTCAGAAAGTATATCTCTTCTTCAAGGGAGGATTTGGTGGAGCAGATGCCCGAGTGGGAGGATGAGAATGCCGGGCGTGATTTTCTGGCACAGGAATACAAGGAGGAAGTGGATGAAATCCTTTCTTACCTAAAGGGAGAGGATGCCGAAATATTCCGGTTGATTTATCTGGAAGGATTGTCCATGGATGAGGTGTCAAAAAAGATGAATATGAGTAAAACTGTTATTTATGGCCGGATCAGCAGAGGCAAAAAACAGCTGCGGCAGGTTGCAAGGGAAGGCGAGGTGTAGGATATGGCAAAATTATATGAAATGTGCAATGATATTGATTCAGATGAAATCTTAAAAGAGAGAGAAGAATTGACAGCGGAGGAAAAAGAAAAAATCCTGGCTCATGTGAAAGCGGAAACAAAGGGTTCCGGACATACAAGGAATAAAGCAGGAATTGTTGCAGCGTGGGCAGCGGCAGCAGCTGTTCTGGCAATTGTCATTTTGCCCAATACCTCTGAGAATGTGGCTTATGCCATGGCAAAGATTCCTGTCTTGGGAAATGTTATTAAGGCAGTAACGATTCGTGAATACAACTATGAGGGAGAACGTTTTGAGGCAAAGATTGATGAGGTTCGTCTGGAGCAAGAGGTTCCTGAGGATACGGAGGGAAATTCCGCAGCTGATATTTCTGCCAATGAAGTGACGGAAAAGACAAATGAATCCATTGCTGTTATTAATGAAAGCATAGAAGAGATGACAGAACGCCTGATCAAGGAGTTTGAAGAACAAGCAGAAGCCGGGGAAAGCTATGGCGGCGTTTATGTGGACCATGAGATAATGACGGATACGGACAGATGGTTTACCCTGAAAATCGATGTGGCGGAAGTGGCAGGCAGCGGCGTGCAGTACCAGTATTATTATCATATTGATAAGACAACAGGGGAAATTGCTTCCTTAAAGGATGTTTTTGAAGATGGTGCAGATTATATAACGCCTATCAGTGAAAATATCATCAAACAGATGAGAGAAGAGATGGCTGAGGACGATATGAAATATTACTGGGTCGATGAGGATGAGGTAGTTGACTGGAATTTTAAAACGATTAAGGAAGACCAGAACTTCTATTTCAATGAACAGGGGCAGCTTGTTATTTGTTTTGATGAGTATGAGGTAGCTCCGGGTTATATGGGACTGGTGGAATTTGCTGTAGAAGATGAGGTAATTGAGGGCATTTTAAGAGATGGATTTAAGTAGGTGAGACAGCGGTTCCCGGGTAGTGGTGAAAGAAAAAATAGGGTTGACAGTCACCTGGATTCATAATATAATATTTCTTGCTGTGGGGCATATGCCCTGCAGCGGGAATTGTGCGTTTAGCTCAGCTGGATAGAGCGTTTGGCTACGGACCAAAAGGTCGGGGGTTCGAATCCTCTAACGCACGGTAGGGAGCAGATACTTCGTTTGAGGTATCTGCTTTTTTTGTGGGGAGGGGAAGCGGAAATTGAGAAGGCGGGTATGCTGGTGGCTATGGGCGGGGAAGGCTTGCGGAGGCTGTTTCAAAATATTTTATTTCTTATAAGCGGTATTGTAAATTGCATTTTTCTAACAGTCTGTGGGGACATGACCGGTAAGGGTCGGGTCGCCGTCAAAGCGGCATCCATGCCGCGTGACGGCTGAATTGCCATCCGTGGCAATTCCCCCTGGTGCTTTGGACAGACTGTAAGAAAAATTGCAATTTGCAATAGAGCTTATAAGAAATAAAATATTTTGAAACAGCCCCACCAGCCTTCCCTGCCCATAGCCGCCAGTATACCCGCCTTCTCAATTTCCGGCGTTGTGGTTTGGAATTTCTTTTCTTGGATAGTTTTATTAAAATAAATAAACGGAAAAACAATTATTAGTGATTGCTGAATGATGAGATGCGTGGTAAAATTGAAGTGTGGAAACAATCGTGTCACTACAAGGTGTTGACCTTTCATCACAAAAGATGGGAGGTGGTGCAGATGAAATTTGATTTCAGAGATCTTATGTCTTT
>CAZZHJ010000083.1:0-9045 GCA_964653815.1 uncultured Lachnospiraceae bacterium | reverse complement strand
CAGTATGTAAAAGAAAAATTTGATAATTATTATAAATGGATGTTTGAGGAAGAATATTTTCATTACTATTTTACAGATGAGGGAATGATGATCAGCTATGGCGATGGTTTTGGTTATCTTGATGAAAAAATTCCGGTTGTATATTGTTTGAATGAACGTCTGGAAGCGGTTCTGCCCACAGACATAGAAAAAGCTTCATTTACCGGAGAGTATGAATTTAATGAGAAGGTGTTAAGGACACTATGCCCATGGGAAGACATTGGTAATAAGTAAAAATAAATGATGTAAAGAATGATGCAATTATGACGCAGAGGTATTTTATGATAAAACTGTGTCGCAATGTAACAGGAGAATAGTTATGAAAAACATGAAGAATGGTTTCATACGGATATGATTTCTGAGAAATTGGATGAAATAATGAGAGACTGAAATGACCTTCAAGTGCCATGGCTGAAAGAAAGATTTGAATAGATGGAAGAGTCAGAATGAACAGATTATCTACTATTCATAAAATGACTTAGAGACAATGTTAGATTATGCCTTCAATAATGGTCTTAATAAAGAAAATGGAGTAAATGCTGTAATAGAGTATAGAAAAAGTAAATTGTATTTTGAGGAGAGATATAAGCTGAAAAGAATGTTTTGAAATTACAATGTTACATACAAATTGAAGATGGAAAGGGAAAGGAGGTTCATATGGGTAAAGTTAATATAAGTATTACAAATGTGGAAACAAAATTACAGGAATTGGAGACCTTTAAAATCAAAATCTGATTGAAAAGGTATAGAAGAATTATCCGACGCTTGGGCAGATGCTGGGGGATATGGCTGGTTTTTTAATCAAAGAATATGTCCCTGCGCTGAAAAGTGAAAAGCAGGCAGTCTTAAATCTTGTCCAATACATAAAAACTATTTATGCATTGATAAAGAAATCCGCTACAGAATTTGAAACAGTAGATACGCAGCATGAGAAACCAATCAGCAAATTTTTGTCAGATTGAGAAAAATACACAGGAGAATCCAATGAAAGAGAAAACAATCAAAAAATCAGAATTAAATGTTCAGGATGCCTATGACTATGGCAGGATTACTGCAAAGAGGGAACAGTTTATTCCCTGCATACTTAAGGAGGAAGAAGAGGATATTGAATTGCAGTTTGATATGGACGGTTTAAATCCTCTGTCGCAGATTCGTCAGGATAAAGAGGAAAACAAACTGCTTTTATTGATGGATGCACTAAACTTATCTGACTTGCTGGAGGAATACCGATTTGATTTAAAGCCGGATAATTTGTTTTATGATGCAAATTATAAGGTATTGGTACAGATGAGAGATGTGTATTCTGCGGAAACGAAGGCGGATGAAGAAGATATTCTCAGAAAAGAAAAGGCGCTTTGCGGTTATGTACTGCAGAATAAATATTCTTATGAAGATTATTATAATGGTGGGACAGAACTGTTAAAGAGGCAGAAAGGCTTAAAAGAAATATACGAAAAAAACAGTATCCAAGAATTAAGGGGATTTTTGAACGGCTGGCGGGAGCAGATTTTAGCAAAAAAAGCAAAATATATATGGGAAGTGAAAAAGTCCGATTATCTTACCAAAAGCATCCTGACTGTAGTCCTGTCCGTATTGACAGCAGGACTTATAGGATTTGGTATTTACTATTATGAGACAACAGGGAAAATCCGGGAAACATTGCTTAAGGCGGATAATTATTACATTGCAGGGGATTTGATATCCATGATTGATACAATGGAATCCCTTTCCATTGGTCAGCTGGATTTGGAGCATAAATTTATTTTGGCACAGGCATATATCAGAAGTGAAGACCTGACTGTAGAGCAGAAGGAAAATATTCTGGCGTCTTTTACTTTGACCAGCAATGAAAAATTAATGGAATACTGGATACATATCGGAAGGCTGGAAGTGGAAGAAGCGGAAAATATTGCGATGCAGTATTCGGATAATGAGCTGCTTCTTTATGCCTATATGAAGGATAGGGCATTGACAGAAAGCAATACGTCCATGGATGGAAGTGAAAAACAGCAAAGGCTGTCAGACCTGGAAGGAAAAATAGAAGATTTGGCAGAGCCATACATGCAGGAAGAAGGACAGAGTGACTAAAGAGGCGGAGGCGTAAGAGATTTATGGACTATTTATTGATAGAAGAGAAGGATGGCTATCGGGAGTTTCCTGTTATAGAAGGCAGACCTGCCGGTATGGAAAATTGGAAAACGGATGGGATGAAGAGCTTTTGTTGGCAGGAAGAGGAGAACGGAACAAGCTGTTATCTCATAGCAGGTAAGACATGGTATTTCCAACGGAAAGAAAAACTTTTCATTGCAGAAGAACAAGCAGATATTCATATTGCGGGGTTAAAAGCAAGGATTATTCTAGATGGGGATAAGCTGTCTGTATTGGATTGCAGCCATATTTGGCATTGCTGCCAAAAGGCTGAAGCGATAAATGGCAGTTTTCAATATACAGTGACCGTCGGTGATGAGTTTTTAATTGATAAACTTTACCTAACGATTCTGGAAGAATACATTGCCGTTAGAACGGAAGAATTATCCACAGTACTGCCATATAAAGAGACCTTGTTCATGCATCGGGAGGATTTTCCGCATTATAGAAGGTCTCCCCGGTTAATCAAAAAGATTCCATCGGACAAAGTCTCTATTGAGAAAGCGCCGGACATGGAGCGAGCGCCTAAGGGAAGCCTTGTACAGTTGATTTTGCCGCCTTTTATTATGCTCTTAATTACAATTGCCATCAGTATTTTGATGAAAAGAGGGCTTTATATTTTAATTTCCATTACAGCAACCATTATGGGAATGATTACTTCTGTCGTAAAGTACTTTTCGGATAAAAAAGAGCGAAAGGAAAATAACAAAAAATTAAAGGAAAACTACGAGCAGTATCTTTTGAGAAAACGGAAAGAATTAGACGGGCTGAAGGTGCAGGAAATGGATGCATACAGCTATAATTTTGCTTCTCTGGAACAGATTGAAGAAATGGTTTCATCCTATAACAGCCGGATTTATGAAAGAAATCTGCTGGATGAAGATTTCCTACAAGTAAAGCTGGGAGAAATGCGGGATAAAGCTGCTTTTTCCATTCAGATTAATGTGGACGAACTGGGTGTGGAAAAAGGGGAATTTGACCAGGAAATCAATGAAATCTATAAAGAGTTTGGATATCTTGATAAAAAGCCTGTGGTCATAGATTTAAAAAAGGCACATTTAGGGCTTGTCGGGGAGAAGAAAAATATTCACGAGCAATTACAGATGCTCATCACCCAGCTGGCGTTTTACCAGAGCTACCATGATATGGAGTTTGTAGCAATTCTGGATAAAAAGTATGATGAAGTATTTTCGTGGGTAAAATGGCTGCCGCATTTTAGGATTCGTGCAATCAATGCCTATGGATATATTAACTCAGAGAAAATGCGTGATCAGGTGCTGGGAAGTATGCATCAGATTTTAAAGGAACGGAAGAATAAGCTGGAGGAAAATAAAAAAGAAGCCCGTTTTACTCCTCACTATATCTTTGTCATCGATGAACCCAAACTGATTATGGATCATGCCATTATGGAATATCTGGATAAATCGGGAGAAGAATTGGGATTTTCCATTATTTATACTACCTATCAAAGGGCGAACTTGCCTGAAAATATCAAAACCGTACTCATGCTTAACAATCATGAACAGGGAGTTTTGCTGTTGAATCGGGGAGAGGCAGTAGACAGGCGCATTGCATTAAACCATGTGGGAAAAGTGGATTTGGAGAGATTTGCCCGCAATTTAAGTGTGCTGATTCACGAACAAGGTGTTATCTCTCAGATTCCTGAAAATATCACTTTCTTTGAAATGTATGGCATCAGACATCCGGAAGAACTTCAGGCGGTATCCCGATGGGGACGCAATGAGTCTCATAAATCTTTGGCAGTGCCCTTAGGCGTTCGCTCCAAGGATGATTTTGTAAATCTGAATCTTCACGAAAAAGCTCATGGTCCTCATGGACTGATAGCGGGAACCACAGGCTCCGGTAAGTCGGAAATCATACAGTCCTACATATTATCTTTAGCAGTTAATTTTCATCCCTATGAAGTGGGATTTCTGCTGATTGACTATAAGGGAGGCGGAATGTCGGGATTGTTTTCCCGGTTGCCCCATCTTTTGGGTACCATTACCAATTTGGATGGAAATGAAAGCCTTCGTGCTATGGCATCCATCAAAAGTGAACTGGAGCGGAGGCAGAGAATATTTAGCGAGTATGGTGTGAATCATATTAATTCGTATAATAAATTGTTTAAGCTGGGAAAAGCGGCAGAGCCAATCCCCCATTTATTTTTAATCAGTGATGAATTTGCAGAGTTAAAGAAGGAGCAGCCCGGCTTTATGGACGAATTGATTTCCACCGCCAGAATAGGGCGTAGCCTTGGGGTGCACTTGATTCTTGCCACCCAGAAACCCAGCGGGGTTGTCAACGACCAGATTTGGACAAACTCCCGTTTTAAGCTGGCGTTAAAAGTACAGAATGAAGCGGACAGCAAGGAAATTATCAAGACAGGGGATGCAGCATTTATTACCCAGCCGGGCCGGGCTTATTTGCAGGTTGGTAATAATGAGATATATGAACTGTTCCAATCTGCATGGAGCGGTGCAGTTTATTCTAAGGAGCATGTAGAGGTAAAGGATGATAGGGTGTATATCCTCAATGAATTGGGACAGGGAGAACTGGTCAACGGAGATTTAAGTGAAAGTGGAGATCAGCTGCAGGTAAAAGCCACACAGCTCGATGTAACGGTGGAGTATCTGGCGGAAGAATTTGCAAAAACCGGGATGAAACCAGTAGAAAAGCCCTGGCTGCCGCCGCTTGGGACACAAATAACCAGTCCCTGTGCCGAAATGCTGAAAAATGCGGAATATACAGCCGGAAAGGAAATGGATTTAAAGATTCCTTTTGGCATTGTAGACATTCCGGAGGAACAACGTCAGGTAGAATATTCTGTTGATTTGTTGGAAGGAGGAAATTTTGTTTATTTTGCATCTTCTGGTTACGGGAAATCTACTGTTTTAACGACGGCAATTATGAGCCTTGCCATAAAGAACAGGGTAGATCAGCTGTATTTTTACATATTGGATTTTGGCAATAATGCCTTAATGCCTTTGAATATGCTTCCTCATACAGCGGACTATGTGACCTTTGATGATGACGAGAAGCTGGTTAAGTTTTTCCGTATCATTTCAGAAGAAATTAAGAAAAGAAAAGGGCTTTTGGCGCAATGTATGGTGCAGAACTTTGATGTATACAATCAATGTAACGAAGAAAAGATGAATGCCATTGCAGTTGTAGTAGATAATTTTGATGTGGTAAAAGAAAAAGGCTTTGAAGCGGAAGAATTTTTCACCAAATTATCAAGGGATGGGGCTGGTCTTGGAATTTATCTGATAGTCAGTGCTACCAGAAGCAGCGGAATCCGTTATGCGACCCTTAATAACTTCCGCAATAAGGTGGCGGGATATCTATATGAAACTACAGAAGTTGCGTCTATTGTAGGAAAGAGCACCTATGAACTGCCTGAAATTAAAGGCCGGGCTATGGTAAAAATGGAAACAACCAATGTCATGCAGATGTATACCATGGCGGAGTGCAGCAGCCAGATTGCGTATAATCAGGGAATAAAAGCCCTGGCGGAAAAAATCAGGGATTTATATCCCGGACAGTCAGCGCCAAGAATTCCTGTTCTGCCGGAGGTATTTACAAGCGATATGTTTAGTCAATTCGGAGCGGAGATTATGCCTTTGGTAATGCTAGGACTGGAACTGCAGGATGTGACTATTAAAGGAATTATGTCGGGTCAGAGTCCTTTTCTCATTTTGGGAGAAAGTGCAAAAGGCAAGACAAATATAATCAGGGTTATCTTAAACCAACTGATTGGAAAAGGCAGTGTCCATTTATTCGACAATAAGGAGATGAGTCTGTATTCCTATAAGGACCAGCAGGAAATCGACTATGTGGAGCAGGAGGATTTTACTTTCTTTGCAGACGCCCTTGTGCAAGAAAGCGAAGTGCGAAAAAATGGTTATAAGGATGCGCTTATCAATAATCCACGTCTTAGCATGAAGGAATATATTGGAGGTCTGAAGCAGGAATATGTGGTAATTGACGACGGGGAAATCTTTATTGAATGGGCATCTGATTATATTAAGACGAATCCGGGATTCCTTAAGGAAGCGGCGGAAGCGGGCATTATGATTATCATTGCCGCCCAGCCGGGTAGGCTGAAAGGCTATGACGAGTTGTCCAAGTGGATTAAGTCTTCTACCAATGGACTGCTCCTCAGTGGACAGGGAAATGTAAATATATTCCCGGTAGCTTCCATGAAGGAGTATCCGGCAATGGGAGACGGGTTACTGTTTAAGGAAGGCAGTTATGTGAAGATTCGGCTGCCAAAATGTGTGGAAGAAAAAAGATAGGAGGAAGAAAAATGGCGGGACCAAGAAGTGAACAGGAAGCGATAGCGGAAAAAAGAGCAAGGGAGGAAGCTGAAAGAGCCAGAAGGGCAGAAATACAGGAAATGATTGATCAGTGGAATACAGAATTAAAAAAGTGTGAAAGCCTGAAGACAAGTTTTGAATCAGAAAAATCATTAATGAGCAATTTACAGGCGCAGATAATGGAAATCCACATTAAAGATTCATTGCCATCTATTGGGGCTTTTCATGGAGTGACTGCGGGAGCAGTGAATGAAGGTGCTGAAAATGCAGAACACTCTTTAATGGAAAGCATTCTGGTTATAGCTGATGTGGTAAGGAATTTGGGGTCACAAATAGGAATGCTGGACTCTTATATTATAAAATCTCACTAGGCACCTAACGACTTCTAAAGTCGCATAATTACAGTGTTTTCAAAGTGGTTAAGAGTGGTAAAAAGCAGAGAAATGTAGGTAATTCCTATTTTATTCCTGCACCACTCCTATACCACTATTCCTATAAAATGAGACCTAATTTTCATATTTATCATACCACATAGATTTAGCATCGCAAACATCCTATTTTATTTTTTCGATTTCTTTTTTTAGCCAAGTCAGTTCTCTTTGTGTATAAACTTTTTCAGTAATGTCTGAAATCTTGTGACCGACCATGTATTTGATGGCGTACTCATCCACTTTATAGTTTTTTGCCATTGTTACAAAATGTTTTCTGCCATCGTGGGGTCTGTGTTCGGGATTCAAATTTAAGTCGGTTCGTATCAAATCAAAAGCTTTTGTGTAACGGTTGTATGTCAACATTATATTTTTCTTATTCCGGGCGTTTGGGTCAACCCAGTTTAACAAATACTTACTGCCAAGTTCTTCAGCTTCTTTATATTTCATTTCTACCAAAGAACGAATCTTACTATGAATGGGAACTATCCGTTCGCTTCCTGCTTCGGTTTTCATGCCGCCTTTGAATGTCCCCTCTATCAAGTCCACATTCGCTAATTCAATCAATCCCAGTTCCTGAGGACGCCATCCGGAATAGCACTGAATCAAAAGAATATCGATGCCTTTCTTATCATTTACATGATTCCATAACAGTTCAATCTCTTCTTCCGTAAAAGCGATGTGTTCCCGCTTAACATTATGACACTCTTTTACAACTTCGTCGGCCAGCTTAAATGTCCTGGAATAGTTCCGATCTACAATCTCGTATTCCAAAGCATAATCCAACATCAGGTTAAACAATGACTTGATTTTGTTCTTCATAGTTGCAGTTGGAGTTTGTTCGACACCCTTGACAACAGCAACGCCTTCTTCCATACACCCTTTAATATGTCTGGCACGAATGTCCATTACTCTCATGTTGTAAATAGTGGAGCAATATTCCCAGGCATTTTCAGCAGCCTTTGAGTCTTTGACGGTCTTTTCATACTCTGGAAACCATTTGTCGTAAAGTTCCTGCATAGTGATAGCAGGCTGCAAATCATATGGATTTTTGTTGTATTCCATAAGAGCTGCATACGCATCATTGTAAGTCGGAAAATACGATTCTGGTTTTAACGGTTTACAAATCGGCCTGCCGGTAGCTGTCTTGCCAACGGTGATCATAGCCCGGAAAGGATTTCTCAAGTTCCGGTTCTTGATTTCACTGATTTGTCCGAAACCGTTTGGTAGTCTTCTTCTCTTGTTATTCTTGTTTCGAGGCTTCCTCGGTTTTACGTCCGGCTGTATTGGGTATCCACAGTGCGGACAGTACGTTGCTTTGTCGCTTACCTGTAATTCACATTCGGGACATTGCATTAGCATCGTGTATCACTCTCCTTTCACATTAAGCATTATAATAAAAAGTGTAGGAATTGTCAACTCCTACACTTATATTTTCTTGCTAAACTTTCCCTGATTTCTAACCTAGATTAAATACAGTACACAGGTGACAGCTTTTTCTGATAGCCTTAACATACAAAATCCGAAAAATTCCCGGGGTGAGATTTTGGAAAACATTTTAAAGGAGGGCTGTATGGATACCATATTTCAAACTGGTTCTGTACCGGTTGCGGTCGCCGCCAAGGTATACGGTAAAGACGCTTCTTGGATACGCGCTGGCATTATTTCTGGTTGGCTTCCTATTGGAAAAGCCACGAGGAACGGTCAACTCATAACCAAAATTGAAGAGATAAACAGCAGACTGGGACGGATTAACTTCTATATCTCACCCAAATTGCTGTACGAACAAACCGGGTATCTTTGGAAAGGAGAAAAAGCATGAGTACAACAATAAGACCTGAGCTATCAGAGAAAAATAAATACTGGATTGACCGTCACCGTTATTATGAGTTGAAACATTTTTGTTTGCAGTATCCTACATGGAAGAAAGCATATAGAACACTGGATGGAATGAGTAAGAGACCAAACGACCATCCAATACTTACCAAACTAAATGTAGTGAGCGACCCGACTGCCAGATGCGCCGTTACGAAAGCGTATTTAGCAGAACGAATAGCAATGATAGAGGATGTTGCAGAGGATACGGACGAAGAACTGGCAAGTTATATTTT
>CAZZHJ010000082.1:0-9087 GCA_964653815.1 uncultured Lachnospiraceae bacterium | reverse complement strand
GCAAGCCTGCCAATGTCGTTTCTCCCCAGATCCACCAGCATATTGTGCTCGGCGCATTCCTTTTCATCGGCTAAAAGCTCCTTTTCCAGCATTTCATCCTCTTTTGTATCCTTACCTCTTTTTCTTGTACCCGCTACCGGGAAAGTAGTCAGCTTTCCTTCTTCCAGCTTTACCATAGTCTCGGGAGAGGTTCCTGCGATCTGCAAATCATCGCACTGGATAAAATACATATAAGGGGAAGGATTGGTGGTACGCAGCACCCTGTAGGTATTTAAAAGGCTGCTGTGATATTCCGCCTCAAACCTTCTGGAAATAACGCCCTGGAAAATATCGCCTTCCCTGATATAGCGCTTTGTCTTTTCCACCATTTCACAATACTCCTCTTTGGAGGTATTGCAGGTAAAGTTTACTTCCTTCTGGGCCTCTTCCGGCTTCAGGGCTGTCACATCATAAATCATATGGATGATTTTTTCAATTTCCAGAGTTGCCGCATTATAACCTGTTTCTCCCTGAGAGCTTCTGTAGTTGACAACTACAATAATCTTTTGTTTCAAATGGTCATATGCGATTACCTTGTCAAAAAGCATCAGATTATAATCATCAAATTCACTTTCTTTTAACTGAAGCTTAGGTTCTGCATAGCCTATCATTTCATAAGAGAAATGTCCTACAAAACCGCCTGTAAACGAAGGCATTCCGGCAAGCTTGGGCGTTTTAAATTTAGCAAGCTGTTCTCTCAGAGCCTCCATTGGTTCCTTTTCTTCCTTCTGCTCGATTGCCCCACTTTTTAAGGTAACAACTCCGTCTTTGGCTGAAATCTGCATCAGCGGATTTACACCCAGAAAGGAATATCTGCCCCACCGGTTTCCGCCTTCCACACTTTCTAACAAGAAGAAACGGCTGTCTACCTGCGCCAGTTTCCGAAGCAATGTAATGGGCGTTACAACATCGGCATATATTTCCCTGCATACAGGAATGATGTTATAGTCCTTTTCGTATTGGCACGCCTCTTCATAATCGGGATAATACATTTTCTCCACTCCTTTTCCTGATTTTTCGCAATATAAAAAGCTTCTGTCCCCATAGGGACAAAAGCTTGAAAACTTCTGCGGTACCACCCTGATTGATAGATTATCCTATCCTCTCTGTCTGCATACTCACAATATGCACCCTCCTGATAACGGGCAGGGAACCCGTTGGCGTCTACTCCCTTATCGGTTTCAAGCCACCCTCGCAAGTCCATTCAATCATTTCCTCCATACTGCATCCCACCTGCCGCAGCTCTCTGTGATGTGCTCCATGACCTACTTCTCTTGCTCATCGGTTTCATACAATTTATCTCTTTAACAAGGTAAAGATTAAAACAATTTATTTAATATGTCAAGGATTTTTTTCAATATCCGCTATCCTGCATGCATCTGTCAATGATGTCCATCGCTATGATGACCCGAATCATGATGACTGCCGGAATTATCATGGGAATGCTCTCCTTCTATGTGGCAATCCTCCACTCCACAATTACTATGAGTATGCTCCCCTTCTATCGTACAGCCTGCTACCTCGCAATAGTTATGTGCAGAAACATTATTAGCAGCAAAAGCCATTCCAAGCAAACCAACAAGCACTATAAGCGATGACACTAGCTTTAACTTCATCTTTTTCCTCCACAATTTAAATATACATTTTGTTATACAGTATGTTATGCAAAATATTATACTATATCCACAATACACATACAACTATTTCCTTCTCCCCAGATAGCGGCAAGTATGCTTTTTGTATTCCAGATACTCATCTCCGAAAACCGTTGGCAGATACTTTTCCTCCTGTAAAATCTGCAGGTGCAGCATCACAATGGCCCATATTGTAAATGCCAAAAGCAGCCAGTTAAAATACATGAGTAAAATCCCCGCATATATCATATCAAATCCCAGAAAAGCAGGATTTCTGCTGTACCGGTAAATTCCGTGGGAAACAAACTCTGTCCTGTCCTTTTCCGGTATACCCGCTCTCCAGCTGTTTTTCATGGTAAGGACTGCCGTCAGGAAAATCAGGTCCCCCGCTATCCCCAAAATAATACCGGCTATTCTTACAGGAAGTGGCATAAGATTGAAGTCAAACAGAATTGAAAACACTTCCACTAAAACAATGAGAGTGGTTGCTAGGGACAACATAACTTCCGTTGTATGGATGGATTTTTCTTTTCTCCGTCCAAGCTGCCTTGTTGCAATTCCCTGCCGCTTCTGCGCCAGTTGTTTGATAAAATAAATGCCATAAAATAAAATCATGACACCAAATGCCGGAATCATAAATACATTGAATTTTCCTGCTAAAAATATGGCTGTAGGACCATCTGCCCCACCAATAAGTGAAACATTCATTTTAAACTGCTTTCCTTTCCGTGTCCATAGTATATCCTTTTTGCCTTTATCATCTGTATACTATTTGTACTTCTTTTTGCACTTTCATAATCCTCATAACACCATGTAGAAGCCGGCGATACAATATTCTGCATGGCATCTCCTACAAAAAGCTCTCCCGTTTTTAGCAAAACACCTACTGAACCTGTCGTATGTCCCGGCAAGGCAACAATCTTTCCATCCACTCCATATCCGGCAAGAGACATACCATCCTCCAAAATTACCTTCGGCTTTATGGGCGGAAGCTTTTTATGCCAAATATTCCAGTTAGCCGCCTGTGCATAAATACGCCCCCAGATTCCTTTTCCGTATACTTTTCTTTTCTCTCCATCACAAAGCAGGGATACATCCTCTTTTCCGATTCCCACAGGACAATCCAGCTTTTCTGCCAGATATGCCGCATTCTGGCAATGGTCAAAATGCCCATGGGTCAGGACAATCAGTTTTACTGATGCCTCTTTACAGGCATGTATTATTTTCTCACGGTATTTATCGGTTCCCGTATCTATCAATATGCTGCCTTCTGCTCCCCTGACCAGATAAGCATTTGCCTGTCCGCAGGAAAGTTTCTCTACTTTGTTTGTCATAAACTCTGCTTCTTTACTGTTATCCTCTGCTGTCACTTTTTTCTCCTCTATGTACCTAAACTGATTTACTTATAGCGATTTATATGATTCCACAGCTATTGCAATGGCCTTACTCCACCCATCATCAGATTTTCTTTCAAAACGCTGTCATTGATATAGTTCTTAAAATCATTCGAAATATAAGACCCGAATTTTTCCCACACTTCACTTTTATCCGATAATCTTTCCAGAAGGGTAACATCGACCACATTGACAACCATATCATTTCCATACCGCCACATAATTTCAATTGCTCTGCAATAAATTAAAATAGCCGTTTTATCTTCAGGTCCGTCATCAAGCAATTCGACCAAGGGTTCTCCTACCTGCTCACTTGCAAATAAATGCAGTAAGATTTCCCCGTAATCATATATATGTTCCGTCAAAAGTTCTTTTCCATCTCTTGTCAGGGTTGAAAGCAAGTGGGCACATTCTCTAACCGTTATTTTGTCTTTTCTTTTATATTTATTTAGCTGGCTTAAAGTCTCATATTTCCAAAATTCTTCTGTTATCCGGTCATATTCATCCCTTGCAAACACCCAATTCATTTCATGAATCCAGCATACACTGCCTTCCTTTTGATAATGAGGATAGGTATAATTCATACGCCTTCTATAAAGCTCTTCATCCCAGTTCTCGCTAATCCACTGACGCCATTCTTCACTATCAACATCGGCACATGCAATATTATCCCCATACATATCCCAATCCCTGTCTGAATAGGCCTCTAAGTCCAGAATCCCCTTTTCTTTTTCCTCCATAAAATCCTCATTTGCATGAATCACATAGCCTATCTGATTCCAATAAACAAAATCATTTTTTCTTTCAACTTCTACAACCATAACAATACACGAAAAATCCAAATCGTCCGGACATAAAAGCACTGGGAGGATGGAGTTGTCCTTTTCAATCAATTTCCAGACAAATCTGACGTCTCCATACCAGTCAAGTTCTTTTGTCCATGCCGGGCATAAATCACAAAATTTTTTTACATAATGCATTGTCTTTTCGTCAAATTCCGTTTTCCACTCTTCCAAATATTCAGGCAATGATTTCCCATCAATAAGCCAGTGTAGTTCCTTATATCCATATGGAGTTGTAATGTTTTTTATTTCAATATGGTTCATAACATTTTTTCATAATTTTTCTATACTTTAAAATTCATTATCTGATTACAATATTCATTATTATACTTCCTTTCTATAGCTAAATTCAAGCTATTAACTATATAACAATTATTACGGTCATTTATCAAACCTTTTTTCATACAAAAAGCAGGGATGATATACATCCCTGCCAATTTTATTCTCCTCTCTAACACTTATTACATCAAATTTTTATCAATGTATTCCAAAAACGGTTTCTTTTTCACGCACTCCTGATTCTCTATGTACCATTCAAAAGACTCCCTGAGTCCTTCAGCAAGAGGTTTTGTCTCAGGCATCAATGCTGCTTGCTTTTCCACATCCAGATAATACTCATAAGAATAAAAACTAAAATAATTTCTTTGCTCTATCTCTTCTGATACATTTTGAAATCTGAGTTCTTTCCCTACAATACCATAACACAATGACACCCAGTCTTTAATTGAAACCGACTCCCTGTTCCCCACATTAAATATCCTCTGCTCTGGCATTTTTTCCATCAGAATATCCATAAATCTGCAAAGGTCATTCACATGGAAAAACTGCAGCTTCATTTTACCGTCCCCGGGCAGGAAAAAAGGACGCTCCGCCATGGCACAATCGAATACGAAGGCCTCTCTGTATACATTATTTAACGGGCCATACAAATACGGCGGACGGAGAATATATGCTTTGTCATCCCTCTCCCGCAATGCCCTTTCCGCTTCTATTTTATCAGTTCCATAACATCCCCAGAATTTATTTTCTCCTACAGGGGTTTCTTCTGTAAAAGGCTGTTTCACGTATTCAGGGTAAACAGCACTGGAGCTTATCATAATATACTGCCCATAGCTTCCCATTGCATCAAGCAAAGAATAGACATCCTCTGCCGTATAAGCCATAATGTCAAAGACCACATCAAAGTGATATTTGCAAAGCTCATCCCCAATCTGATGCCGGTCCGCCTCTATGAGCCTTACGCCCTCCGGCTGCCTCCTGCTGTTCCGGTTTAAAACATATACCTCATATCCCTTTTTCACATAATATTCTGCCACATATCTGCTGACAAATACCGTACCACCTGTAACAAGCGCCTTTTTCATCATTTTATCCGACCTTTCCGGGCAAACATTCTTCTTATTTAACTCTTCTGGCAACAATTTTGTTGGAAGCATGTAAATGCTTGGGAACATTGGGATGCTCGTCTTCAAATACATAGGATTTAAACTGCAGAATTTCCCAGTCCTCATCCTCATACAATTCCTTAATTTCTTCATCCCTTGCCAGACCGACCGCAAAAGGAGCAATATCAGCTGAAGCAGACACTTTATCCGTAAATATCTGCATAATATGGATGCCGCCCACATTGGTATTTTCCTTTGCCCGATTAATAAACTGTTTCCACAGCTCTTTTTTGACAAAGTGCAGGGTCCCGAAGGACATAATCAAATCATAATTTTTATCAAACCTGTAAGTTGTCAAATCATCCACAAAAGCATGCAGTTCCACTGAATGGATGCCGCAGAGTTTTTTCAGCTTCAGAATGCCGTTTTCCGACAAATCAAAGGCATCAATATTTTGATATCCCTGTTTTGCCAGATATAACACATTCTGCCCTTCTCCACAACCTGCTTCTAAAATTTCCGATTCTTTATGAAGCAGGTTTTCAAATTCCTTTACCGTGCCGTTTGGTTCATTGGAAAAGGTTATATTATCAAGATTCTGATATGCCTCTTCCCAGAATGGAACTTCTCTTTCCGCCATTTTATCTGCCTCCTGTTGTATAATCTCCTATGACGCCCTATAACTTTTCCAAATTTCCAAAATGCTTTATGTGATATGATTCCTGCAATTCAGGATTTTCCAAAAATTCTAAACCTTTTTCATAATTATCCTCAAACTTATCGGTTATTGGCAGGACATATTCTTTTATTTTTTCCTTCAGTTCCATCAATACCTTCTCTAACTTCTCTTCATCGGATATATCATACCAGTAATCTTTTTCGTGTCGGAAGGAGTAACAGCCGATAGCACTCTTTACACTACAGCATTTGTCAAACTTCCTGCACCATATATTAAAATCACAATTTATTTCAACAGATTCATAAGAGCAGTTATATTTTGAAGCATAAAACTGAATCTCAAAAACCATGTCTTTTACCTGCATTTTCAGACATTGCTGGCTCTTCAAAAACTTCCACCCTGTATATGCAGTCAGAGAATCATAAATACGCTGTTTTGCTTCTTCTACTGATAACTTTTTTGCTAAAATCGTATATTGGTCTTTTTTCTTATGATTCATCGCTTCATATTCCTTTTTATCCATAATGATAATACTTTCCCCGAAAATCGACTTTTTTCTGACCCATATAGTCTGCCCGTTATTAATGTCCATCAGGTCGGGATATATCTCATCATCCTGTGGATGCCAGTGCGTCAAATTCTGCTCTCTGCCATTTTTTAAGTAATATGTACCAATATAACCTTCCCGAAAAGAGGTTCCCCTCTTGGATCTTATATCATTAACAAAGATTTTCAGGATAATATTGTTGGGCAGTTTCCAAATCAGGCATTCTCCCTCTTTTGATAATGTGCCCTGTAAATTTTCGGTTTTCAGTTTTTCACATAAATCATCTATATCCTTAGGGATAAATGTTTCATAATCCATCTCTTTTTCCTTTCCGGTTGATGGTCTGCTTTAATATGCCTTTTCCTATTATGAAACACAGCGGGACCGGTTAAACCAGCCCTGCTGTGTTAAAGTCAATACCCTTACGGGAATCAAATTCCTAATCATTCAACTTTCTGATTTCACGATGAAAGCATGATATCATGCTGACTGTAAATCCACATATGCCTGTACACAAAAACATGACCGCCATACCGTTGCCGGTACCTTGCCCGACAATCTTCTCCATCATGTTTGCAAATCCCGTCCCTGAATGCATAAACGGTTCAAATACATAATCGGCCAGATAACCTCCAAGAATAATTCCCACAGGTATCGTGCTGTACTGAATTGCATTTCGAACGGCAAATACTCTTCCCTGCATACTTTCCGGAACCTTCTGATACAGTATGGTATTCTGGTTAGCCATAATAAACGGAATGGGTATGCTGGCGGCAATAGCAGCCGCAGACCACCAGAAAGCATTTCTTCCCGCCGCCATAATCAAATCCCCAAACAGAAATGATAATGCAGCAGATACATAAATAGCGCTTGCTTTATAACGGCTCTCTTTTTTGAGGGAAACAATAATCCCGCCGACAATCCCGCCTATTCCCATACAGGCATTTACAATTCCTAAGACCATGCTGTTACCGTCGCTTCTCGCCAAAATCATAGGCGATAGAATATTTTCATAGGTCAGCCTGGAAAAGAAATTTATCAGCGCCATGGTTAACATAATGTAGAATATGCCTCTTTCTTTTTTCAAAAACACAAATCCTTCAGTCAAACCTGCAAAGGGAGAGGTATAATTCTTTTTCTCAATTTCCTCCGGTATGTGAATCAAAAACAGCAGGACGCAGAACGCTATCATAAAGCTTGCCAGATCAACCACAAGTATGAGCGGAAGTCCTCCCATTGCAAACAACGCTGCTGCCAGCATGGGACTGAATACTACAATCAGATTACCGGAAAAAGAATTCATTCCGCTTACATTTGATATTTTATCCTTCGGCACAAGCCTTCCCACCGCCACCGCTGACGCCGGCTGCTGAAAAGCAGTTGTAATTCCGATTACTGCATTGACAATGTAGATATTCCAGACTGATAAATGCTTTGTAACCAAAAGTAACAAAACCATCAGGGAACCAACTGCCGCAACGCTGTCAGAAACCAGCATGACCGTTTTCTTTTTGTGCCTGTCTATAAACGAACCCACAAACATACTTACCAGGATGTATGGCACATAATTACAAAATGACAGCATAGAAACCGATAATGCGGAGTGACTCTGTTCATATGCCCATAATACAAGTGCAAATGCAGTCATGGAGCTTCCCAGCTGCGATATGCTCTGGCTTATCCATAAAATAATATATTTCTTAAAATTTCCCATTGAATTTTCTCCAATCTATCCTTTTATCATACTTTTAGCTTAATAGAATAAATATGTACAAAATCCAATGTAGGACGAAACCTTATCTCTGTACAAACCTCGTCCTGTCATCAGACTTTGTACAGAGTATATAACTTAAATCAATTATCATATGACATAGCATATGTTTCACCTCGCTATCCTTTGCGTCACAAATAGTATTCATTAAGAATATAACATATCTCTAATATAATAACATAAAAATTGATGATTCGCTTCATATAACTTAAACGTTTTTTCCCTTATGCGCTGTAATAATTGTATAACTATAGGCATTTATCGTTATAATACAGCCATCTGCATTCACATACCAGTTTTTTCCTTTTCTGGTAATGACCGCATGATCCGAATTTATTTTCGATTTGCACCATAAAACCACATCATCTTTATCTAAAGACAGATTTCTCTTTATTCGCATTACACCTAATTCGGTGGTATGTAATTTATCCAGGTTTTTTAACAATTCAATATCCATACTCTTCTGCATATTTCTCTGCCTCACTCTGGGATAATGTGCACTTCTCCATCATCTTTGTAACTGCTTCCTCTTTTGTGCAGCCAAGCTCTTTATAGGCCTCTACTAAGGCTTTCATTCCTCGACTGATTCCTTGACTAATTCCCCGGTTGAATCCTTCCTGTACTCCCTCTTCTCTAATATCCCAAATTGCAGTACCTACATCCATATCCTTTTCCTCCTTGTCTTTATCAGTCTTTAACAGCAGTTTCTCTGTGTTTGTAAACCTTCCAATAATTCTATAGCTCTCTTCATCCAGATGCCGGCATTCTTCATGCCCTTCCACATATTCCATAAATT
>CAZZHJ010000081.1:0-9135 GCA_964653815.1 uncultured Lachnospiraceae bacterium | reverse complement strand
TTATCCGTTTCCATACCATATACTGGCCCATTTTCCTTATGGCATTGGAGGAACCTTTGCCTAAGCAGGTATTTGGGCATCCCTGGCTGCTGCAGGGAGACGGCAAGATGAGTAAATCCAGGGGCAATGTGATTTATGCCGAGGACCTTGTGGACTTCTTTGGCGTAGATGCGGTGCGTTATTTTGTGCTTCACGAAATGCCCTTTGAAAATGACGGTGTGATTACCTGGGAACTTATGGTAGAGCGTTTGAATTCCGACCTTGCCAATACGCTGGGCAACCTGGTAAACCGTACTGTTTCCATGAGCAACAAATATTTTGACGGCGTAGTTGCAGACAAAGGGGAAAGCAGTGATGAAGCGCAGGCTGCTATTGATGCGGATTTAAAGGCAGTAGTCACAGGCACTTATCAAAAAGTATCTAAAAAGATGGATGACTTGCGCGTGGCAGATGCCATTACGGAAATTTTTTCCTTATTCAAACGCTGCAACAAATATATTGATGAAACAGAGCCATGGGTATTGGCGAAAGAAGAATCCAAAAAAGACAGGCTTTCTACCGTTTTATACAATCTGGTAGAGGGTATTGTAATCGGGGCATCTCTTTTAGAGCCTTTTATGCCTGATACGGCAGAAAAGATTGTAGCACAGATGAATACCACTGTCCGCAGCTTTGACGATATAGAAAAATTCGGCTTATATCCTTCGGGGAATAAGGTAACGGATAAACCCGAGATTTTATTCCAGAGACAGGATGTAAAAGAAGTTGTGGAGAAGGCGGACGCCATGTTTGCCGCAAGGAATGCCGATGCGGGAACTGTAGAAGACGAGGAGCCAGTTATCAATATAGAAGCAAAGCCGGAAATTACCTTTGAGGATTTTGAAAAAATGCAGTTCCAGGTTGGAAAAATCATTGCTTGCGAGGCAGTGCCAAAGAGCAAGAAGCTGCTTTGCTCCCAGGTAAAAATAGGAAGCGAAGTAAAGCAGATTGTTTCGGGAATTAAGGCATACTATACACCGGAGGAAATGGTAGGCAAACAGGTTATGGTGCTGGTAAACTTAAAACCGGCTAAACTGGCAGGAGTTTTATCCGAAGGAATGCTGCTTTGTGCAGAGGACGAAGAAGGAAATCTTGCGCTGGTGACTCCGGAGAAGCCTATGCCGGCAGGCGCTGAGATTTGCTAAAGAAGCAGAGAGATTTAGGGATTAAAGGATTGTTGCTGTGAGTGTGTATTGTTAAAACTTTTGGAGAAAGCTATGGTAAACAGAACTTATTTTACATTTCCATCCAGGGACGGTTTTCATACCATCCATGCAATGAAATGGCAGTCAGATGAAGTGGAACCCATAGGGGTTTTGCAGTTGATTCACGGGATGGCGGAATATATTGCCCGCTATGAAGAAGTTGCCGTCTATTTTGCAAATAAGGGCTTTATCGTTGTCGGAGACGATCATCTGGGACATGGCGACACGGCAAAAGAATTCGGGGATTATGGTTATTTTTGTAAACATGACCCGGTTACTGTTTTGATCAGGGATGAACACCGGCTGAAAAAGATCGTGCAAAAAGAGCATAGCGGACTGCCCTATTTCATTTTAGGACACAGTATGGGTTCCCTGATACTCCGTAATTATCTTTGTAGATACGGAAGTGGTATAGACGGAGCGATCGTGTGTGGGACTGCACACTATGGTAGAATGTCCATCTTTGCAGGAAAGATGCTGACAGGTGTTTTAAAGCTTGCCGGAAAGAACAGAAATAAAAGCGCTTTTCTAGATGAAATCGTGTTTGGCTCCTTTAATAAAAGGACAAAGAAAAGAACTTCCTTTGACTGGATATGCAGCGATGAAAATGTAGTAGATGCCTATATGAACGACCCGGGCTGTGGATTTTTATTTACCGTAAATGGATTTGACACTTTAATGGGTCTGGCAAAGCTATTAAATAAAAAATCTTATCTGGAAAAAATGCCCAAAAAACTGCCTGTACTGTTTATTTCAGGAACTGAGGATCCGGTTGGTAATTACGGGAAATCGGTCCAGGAAGTATATGATACTTTCCTACATTTGGATTTGACAAAAATACAGATTAAGTTATATAATGACGCCCGTCATGAGCTATTAAATGAAAAACAGAAAATGCAGGTTTATGGGGATGTGTTTAATTGGATTTCTAAAGTAATTTATGAAAAATAAATTTTGGATTTGTGCAATTTTATAGATGAAATAAGAAATAGGAGGAAGAAAAATGAAAAAATTGATTCGAGTAATTCTAGGAACTTTTTTACTGACATTTTTATGGGGAATGACAGTATCTGCTGCTCCGCCGGAAGGGACCATTATTGCATTGGGTGCGGATTTGACGCCGGAACAAAAGGCAACCGTTTTGAGTCTTATGGGTGTAACAGAAGAAGAACTTTCATCTTATACGGTAATCACCATAACAAATGCTGAGGAACATCAGTATCTGGATGCTTATGTTGATTCTTCCGTTATCGGTACAAGGGCTTTATCAAGCGTCATGGTCACACCGGCTGAAAAAGGACACGGTGTCATGGTATCCACACAGAATATTAATTATTGTACCACAGGAATGTACCGGAATGCGCTGCTTACTGCAGGTGTGGAAGATGCGGATATTCTAGTAGTAGGGCCCACTGAGCTTTCAGGAACTGCAGCATTGATTGGTGCGATTAAAGCTTATGAGGAAATGTCGGGAGAGGATATTCCCGATTCGACTCTGGATACCGCTTTAAATGAACTGGTAGCTACGGGTGAAATTGCTACAAAGAGTGCGAACAGTGAAGAAGTAGAGGAACTGATTGCATATATCAAGGCAAAGCTTGCCGCAGGGGAACTGGAGACAGAAGAGGATATCAGACAGGCAATTTCCGAAGGTGAAGAGAAATTCGGAATTACTTTAAGCCCGGAAGAAATCCAGCAGATCGTTGATTTCATGATGAAAATTAAGGAATTGGGACTGGATCCCAATGTGCTGTTGGACCAGGCTGCGGATTTATATGATAAATTTGGCGACGAACTGCTGAATATGGCGAAAGACGAAGGATTCTGGTCGGGAATAGGGAATTTCTTCTCCAATATCGGCAAGTCCATAGCTGATTTTTTCAAAAATCTCTTTAGTTAAGTATAAAAACTGAATAATTGCGAAAGATGATAGTGAGAATCCGAAGTAGAAACAGAAAGGAAAATCACTATGAAAATCGCTTTTTATGCTACAAAGCCATATGACCGTATCTGGTTTGAACCACTGGCGCGGGAATATGGCTTTTCTATTCACTTTATTGAACTGCCTTGTAATGAGGACACTATCTTTCTGGCAAAAGGATATGATGCTATTTGCATCTTTGTGAATGACAGGGTGAATGCAAAAATGATTGATGAGCTTTATAATATGAAGGTAAAGGCAATTCTTTTAAGAAGCGCCGGGTTCAATCATGTGGATATTAAGGCTGCTGAAGATAAGATCGCAGTTTTAAGAGTGCCCAGTTATTCCCCCGAAGCAGTAGCGGAATATGCCGCAGGGCTGCTTCTGTCCATAAACCGTTGTATCCACAAAGCGTATTACAGGACAAGGGATTTTAACATGAGCATTCACGGGTTTATGGGAATGGACTTGTGTAATAAAACGGCAGGGGTAGTAGGAACGGGTAAAATTGGACAGTCCATGATTCGTATTCTGGAAGGATTCGGAATGAATATACTGGCATATGACCCTTATCCGGCAGAAAATCTGGGAATAGAATATGTTTCCCTGGAAGATTTATTTAAACAGGCAGATGTTATCACCCTACATTGTCCCCTGACCAAGGAAACCCGCCATATGATCAATAAAAAGAGCATTAAAACCATGAAAGATGGCGTTTACCTGGTAAATACCTCCAGAGGATCTCTAATTGATTCAGAGGATCTGATAGACGGTTTAGTAGAGGGGAAATTTGGCGGAGTTGGTCTAGATGTTTATGAAGAGGAAGAAGGCATTTTTTACGAAGACCGTTCCACGGAAATTGTAGAAGATGAAGTTCTTGCCAGATTGATGACATTTCCCAATGTACTGATTACCTCTCACATGGGATTTTTTACCCGGGAAGCCATGGAATCCATTGCCGTTGAAACCTTAGAAAATGCATATGCGTTAGAAAATGGTTTGCCCCTTTTAAATAAAGTGGTATAATGTTCGTATAGGCAGAGTCAAGTAGACGCAAATATCTTTACCAAGTTTACTTGGATAAAGATATTTGCGGATATTTGACGAGCGAAGCGACCTCGGAAAAACGTAGTTTTTGCGAGGCTCTGCCGTGAGAGCGCCAAAGTTATAAGGAGTCGTTATGGTTGAGGGAATAGAAAATATCCTGGTTCGCCCTGTTACCAATGAAGAATGGGAAAGTGCCATGGGTCTTGCATGGAAGACTTTTTTGCGTTTTGAAGGCATTGACTATACTCAGGAAGGAATCAATAATTTTCAGGATTTTATTACAGACCAGACATTGCGGAAGATGTTTTTGAAGGGCGAATACATATTATATGGGGCTTTTTTACGGGAAATGCTGGTAGGAATTATTTCTCTTCGCAATAAAGAACACATTTCCCTCTTGTTTGTAGATGAAGAATTTCATAAAATGGGAATAGGAAGAAAATTGGTCTATGCAATGCGGGAACTGGAAAAGCAGCTGGGCGGATACCGGCTGACAGTCAATGCTTCCCCTTATGGTGTGGGATTTTATCACAAAATAGGATTTGTAGATACCAATCTTGAGCAGGTAAAAGATGGGATTCGGTTCACACCCATGTCATGGATTTTTTAAGGAGTGCGTATGGATTTTATTAGTAGTAAAAACATTTTTCTGTTAATCAGGGACACATTAAAATTAATTGATAAGAGAAGTATGAAGCACGGTTCTAGAACGGGCTATATTGTCTACAAGATGCTGCAGCAGCGTGGGGGATATGAGAAGTTTGAAATGGCGGAACTCGTTATGCTTGCTACCCTGCATGATATTGGCTCATATAAGACGGATGACGTTAAGACCACCTTGCAGTATGAAGCGAAAAATTATATGGCGCATTCCATTTATGGGTATTTGTTTTTGAAGTATCTTTCCCCTATGGAAGAGAAGTCCAAAATTGTGTTGTATCATCATGTAGATTATACACAGATTAAGGATCTGGACTATACCTATAAAGAAGAGGCGACGTTTTTGGCGCTGGCTGAAAAGATTGATATTTACCGGGAAGCTCTGGGAGAAAAATTTGATCTTTCTCTGTTGGCTAAATATGCGGGTACCCGTTATTCAGAACAAGCGCTGTCACTGTTTCAGCAGGCTGATGAACAGTTTAATATATTTGAGCGCATCCAATCTAATGAATATGAAAAAGAATTGGATGAATTAATGGATTATATCATGTTTACCAATGAAGAGAAGAAGCGGTATATGGAGATGCTCATGTATAGTCTGGGTCTGCGTTCTCCCAGTAAGGTTGTGGACAGTGTGACCAGTATGTGCATATGTGAAGAACTGGCTCACCGCTTGCTTGTGAATGAGACTGAGGCGGAAAAGCTTTATTATGGAGCGTTGATTCATGATATTGGAATGCTTGCCATGCCTGAAGAAATCGTGGAAAAGAACGGAGAGCTGACGGAGGAGGAGAAAAAGCTCATACAAAAACATGTAGAAGTTTCGGAAGAGATACTAAAGAACCGTCTTGACCAGGAGGTTTTGGATATTGTTACGGCGCACCATGAGAGACTTGACGGAAGCGGTTATCCTAAGAATTTGAAAGAGATTAGCCTGAACCTTCCGCAAAAAATTTTACAGGTTGCAGACGTAGTGACCAGCCTCATGAAGGGGGGATTTTACCAAAAGAGCGCCGATGAGGAAGAAATTACCGCTTATCTGCAAAAAGAGGCGGAAGAGAAAAAACTTTCAAAGCAGGTGGTGGATACCATGGTATTATGCTATGGAGAAATCATGGATAAAGTTAAAATTGAGTCGGGTCAGATATTACTTTTACATAAAAAATTGGAAACACAGTTTGAACGTGTTTATGCAAGAGAATTAAGCAAATAGAGGAATTTTTTTGAAGAGATTCAAAATGTGGGTGCGTAGTAGAAAAGAAATTCATAGACATGGATTTACGAGGTTAAAATTATATGGAGACTAAGAAAGAAAAAAATATCATCTTTCAGATGGTGCTTCCTATAACGCTATTTATTATCTTTTTGATAATAATTCTTTTTAGCTATTCGAAGAAACTGAATAAAATAATTGATGAGTCTCTTGAGAATCAGTTGAGCACAACAACAGCCCTTTATAGTGCCAAAGTTCAACAGGAATTAGTGAATCTTGCAAAAGCGTCTGCTCCTGTGGCGGATATGCTCGTTACCCAGAAAGAAATGAGCAGTGAGGCATTAAGTGCGCTGGAGGCTTGTACATCGGCATCTGGGGCGGTTTTGTTGGAACCGGACGGAAATGGAGTTGATTTTCAGGGTAATGAAGTTTTTTATGAACCTGCTCTCTATGAAAATGACTTGCGGATAAGAAAGAGTACCTATCACTATTTCGGAGACGGTAATGTGGCTGTTATAACTCCGGTTATGAAAAAAAACACTGTGAAAGAAATTGTGCTTCTGGAATATGATGTTTCTGTATTAAATGCGCAAATTTCCAATTATAATTTCGGTGGGGAAGCGTGGATTATCTTTGTAGATGACGACGGGCGCATTATGTATCATTATGGCGGTGAAAAAGTAGATTATATTGCTGTGGACAATAACTTTTACGATATGATTTCAGAGACAAAAAACGACGATGTAATTAATTTTTTGAATGATATCACCGAAGACAGTTCCGGAATAATCAATCTGCAGTTGGGAGAAGATCAAAGGGAAATCTTTTATGAACCGCTGGGAATCAATAACTGGTACATGTTGGTGGGCGTGTCGGAGCACTATATGGAGCTTCGTCAGACGAATTATAATAAAACGGTCTCTGATATGATAAAGTGGATAATGGTAGGCATGGTGCTGTTTCTGGGAATGGTTGTTGCTTTTAACGTGGCAGATGGGGTTAGACGGAAAACTAAGAGCGCAGGACTGCAGCGCCTGGCGGAAACCGACCAGCTCACAAATTTATATAACAAAGTAACCACTGAGAAAAAGATAAAAGAATTTATTGCACAGAATCCCAATACTCAGAGCCTTCTGTTCGTTTTGGATATTGATAATTTCAAAAAGATAAATGACACCATGGGCCATGCGTTCGGAGACGAAGTTCTTCGTGCCATCGGGCATGGGCTTAAGATGCAGTTCCGAGCTTCCGATATTATCGGACGTGCGGGAGGGGATGAGTTTATTATTTTCCTCAAAGGACTGAAAGATGATGCCATAATCCGTCGGGAAGCAAAAAAAGTTGAGAATTTCTTTAAAGACTTTAAAGCAGGCACGGATTATGTGAAATATTCCGCTACGGCAAGTATCGGCTGTGCGGTATTCCCCAGGGATGCACAGGACTTTGACGGGATGTATAAAGCGGCTGATGAGGCTCTCTATAAAGCGAAGCAGAGGGGCAAGAAACAGTTGGCATTTTACAAGGATCCCGAATAGTTTGGGCAAAGTGTATAATTAAAAAAAAAAACTTTGTATAATAGTGGTATAGGCAAAAAAACAACGTTAATATATACTAAGCACATAGGCAAATTTGACGCTTGACGACAAGACAATAATTTAGGAGGAAATAATAATGGCAAACTTATCGTTAAAAAATGTCAACAAAGTATATCCGAACGGATTTGAAGCGGTTAAGGATTTCAATCTTGAAATCCAGGATCAGGAATTCATTATTTTCGTAGGACCATCCGGATGTGGTAAATCTACTACACTTCGTATGATCGCTGGTTTGGAAGATATCTCTTCCGGCGAGCTGTGGATCGGTGACAAATTAGTAAATGATGTTGAACCGAAAGACAGAGATATCGCGATGGTATTCCAGAACTACGCTCTGTATCCTCATATGACAGTTCGTGATAACATGGCATTCGGCTTGAAATTAAGAAAAGTACCGAAAGAAGAAATTGATAAAATGGTTAATGAGGCAGCTAAGATTCTTGACTTAACTCCTCTCCTTGATCGTAAACCCAAGGCTCTTTCCGGTGGTCAGAGACAGCGTGTTGCTATGGGTCGTGCAATCGTTCGTAATCCTAAGGTATTCCTTATGGATGAGCCTTTATCCAACCTGGATGCAAAGCTTCGTGTACAGATGCGTATTGAGATTGCAAAATTACACCAGAGATTAGGTACAACCATCATCTATGTAACACATGACCAGACAGAGGCTATGACTCTTGGTACCAGAATCGTTGTTATGAAAGATGGTATTGTTCAGCAGGTAGATTCTCCTCAGAACTTATATGAGAAACCCGCAAACTTATTCGTTGCAGGTTTCATGGGATCTCCTCAGATGAACTTCTTAGATGCAGTAGTAGAAGTTGTTGATGATACAGCAGTATTAAAGGTTGCTGGACACTTCATCCCGCTTCCTCCTTCTAAGTCCAAAAAGTTAATTGAAGGCGGATATAACGGAAGAACAGTTACATTTGGTATTCGTCCTGAAGATGTATATGATTCAGCGATGATGATAGAGGCTTCTCCTCAGAGCACATTCGAAGCTACCGTAAAAGTATACGAATTGCTTGGTGCTGAAGTATACTTATACTTCGACTTAGAAGAGTTCCCTATGACAGCCAGAGTAGATCCGCGTACAACAGCTAGACCTGGTGATGTTGTTAAATTCGCTATCGATGTTGAAAAGATTCACATCTTTGATAAAGAAACAGAAATGGTTATTACCAATTAGTTTTAAGATTTATACAAGGGAGATACTTATGGTATCTCCCTTTTTTCTTCCAAATGTGATGTATAGTTATAGGTAATTGTAAAACTTTAGGACAAGCGGGCTGCAATTACCTGAATGTATTGTAACAAGAGAGGAGTGAGTGTTTGTTATCGACACAAATAGTACAGACCTGCATTGATGATTTAAAAACAATTACCAAGGTGGAATTGGCTGTAATAGACAGCACCGGTTTGTTAATTGCTTCTACGGGTAAAAAGAATGACCTT
>CAZZHJ010000080.1:0-9198 GCA_964653815.1 uncultured Lachnospiraceae bacterium | reverse complement strand
GAGGATGGTGCACAGATTACACCGCCCCACGACAGTGGTATCATGGCGGAAGTAGCAGCCATTACGGATTATAATACTGTGAAGACCATGGATAAAGATGCAGCGAAGGCAGCAGGACTTTATGAGGTAATCGGCGCCAATATTGACGATCCTTATATTGAAGAACTGAAAAGCCAGGTGCTTCATTGGGATGCCATTAAAGAGGCACAGAAAGATATTAAAATTGTTTATTCGCCTTTACATGGAACAGGAAATATTCCCGCAAGGCGTGTTATGAAAGAACTGGGATTTGAAAATGTATATGTTGTTCCTGAACAGGAGCTTCCTGACGGAGAATTCCCGACAGTTTCCTATCCCAATCCTGAAGCCGCAGAAGCTTTTGAATTGGGCTTAAAGCTGGCAAAGGAAGTGGATGCAGATTTGGTTCTGGCTACAGACCCGGATGCGGACCGTCTCGGCGTATATGTAAAAGATGTCAAAACCGGGGAATATATCACTTTAACAGGTAATATGTCAGGCTGTCTCCTTGCGGATTATGAAATCGGCCAGAGGAAGGCGGTAAAAGGACTTCCTGAAGACGGCGCTTTGATCAAGACCATTGTAACGACCAATATGGCAGATGCCATTGCAAAGGCATATGGTGTAGAATTAATAGAGGTTCTTACCGGCTTCAAATATATCGGACAGCAGATTCTTGGTTTTGAGGAGAAAGGAAAAGGAACCTATCTTTTCGGATTTGAAGAAAGCTATGGATGCCTGATTGGAACCCATGCAAGGGATAAGGATGCTATTGTAGCGACCATGGCTCTTTGTGAAGCGGCAGCATATTATAAGACCCAGGGAAAGACTCTTTGGGATGCTATGATTGATATGTATGAGAAATACGGCTATTACAAAGATGATATTAAGTCCATTACCTTAAAAGGAATTGAAGGACTGGCAAAGATTCAGGAAATTTTGAATACCCTTCGTGCAAATACACCGGAGAAATTCGGCGACTATACGGTAACATCCGCAAGGGATTATAAAACAGGCGTCATCAAAGACATTGCTACCGGGGCAGAAAGACCTACAGGGCTTCCGGAGTCCAATGTTTTGTATTATGACCTTACAGATGATGCATGGCTTTGTGTACGTCCTTCCGGTACGGAACCGAAGGTAAAATTCTACTATGGCATTAAAGGGACATCTTTGGAAGATGCCAATGCAAAATCCGCTGCATTGGGAGAAGAGGTTCTTGCCATGATAAACGGGATGCTGTAATGGATAAAACAAAAGAAGAACAGGCACAATATACATTGGAAGATTTCCGGGAAATTGTTAAGACATTGCGTAGTGAAGATGGCTGTCCGTGGGACAGGGCACAGTCCCATGGTTCCCTTACAGGCTGTATGCTGGAAGAAGCGGCAGAGGCAGTATCCGGCATAAAGCTGTATGAAAGGACCGGAAACAGCGACAGCATGAAGGAAGAGCTGGGAGATGTATTGATGCAGGTTGTGCTTCATGCACAGATAGCGGAAGAGGAAGGAATTTTCACATTAGATGACGTTGTTGCCGGAATCAGTGAAAAAATGATCCGCAGGCATCCCCATGTATTCGAACTTGACGGGACACCTTTAAGAGGAAAAGAGCCTGATCCGGCTAATTTGAAATCATGGAAAGAGATAAAAGAAAAAGAAAAAAATCTCCAAAAATATCGGGAATCTTCCGCAAAAAAGCGTATTAGAAAGGCCTTTGCGAAATTTTATAAAACAATATTATGATATGCCAAAATAAAAAAGTGCCTAAAAATGCCTGTTTTTACAATATTTTCTTGACAAATAGGGCAAAAGATATTATAAATAATGGTAGGCGTTTATAGGTAACGCAAAAAAATCATGGTATTACCAGTTAATAGGAGGAGTTCACAATGAACAAAACAGAATTAGTTGCAGCTATCGCTGATCAGGCAGAAATTTCCAAAAAGGACGCAGAAAAAGCATTAAAGGCATTTACAGATGTTGTAGGGGCACAGTTAAAGAAAGGTGACAAAATTCAGTTAGTTGGTTTTGGAACATTCGAAGTTTCCGAAAGAGCAGCAAGAGAGGGAAGAAACCCTCAGACAGGAAAAGCAATGAAGATTGCTGCTTCCAAAGCACCTAAATTCAAAGCAGGAAAAGCATTAAAGGATTTAGTAAACGCTTAAGATTGAATGAAACAGAAAGAGAAGCCTTTGCATTATGCAAAGGCTTCTTTATATGTAACCGGGAGGAAAGATATGCGGCTTGATAAATATTTGAAAGTGTCCCGCTTAATTAAAAGAAGAACTGTAGCCAATGAGGCCTGTGATGCGGGACGAGTCATGATCAACGGAAAAACGGCAAAGGCCGGCACAGAAGTAAAGGTCGGAGATGAAATTCTGATTAATTTCGGCAATAAGGATGTAAAGGTAGAAGTGCTAACCATTGCCGAGACAGTAAAAAAAGAAGAAGCTAAAGAAATGTTCCGGTATTTATAGGCATATTTTACAATCCTTCTAATATACTTTAATGTGCAGATGTGATAAATGAATTACCTTCTGCAGGGTAAAGAAGGAGGATGTGCCGATGGATGATATGAATACAAAACAGAGAGCGCATAAACTAATGCTGACAAATAGAAGGACATGTATGGTCAGCGGGGTATCGGATGTGCTCTCTTTTGATTTGGCGGAAATTTTACTGGAAACAGACCAGGGAATGCTGATGATCAAAGGAAGTGATCTCCATGTGAACAGACTGACCCTGGAAAAAGGTGAAGTGGATGTAGAGGGCAAAATAGACAGTCTTACCTATTCGGAGGTATCAGGATACGGTTCCAAAGGGGAATCCCTTTTGGGAAAACTATTTAAATAATGAGCGGACAGATTGTTAGTGAAGGGCAATTTCTCTTCTATTGTTTTTTATCCGGTATTTGCATTACCGTTGCATATGATTGCCTCCGAATCTTTCGCAGGGTAAAACGCCATGGGACATTCTGGGTTGCTCTTGAGGATTTGTTTTTTTGGTTTGGTGCAGCAATATTTTTATTTTATGTGCTTTATGAAACAAATAATGGTGTCATTCGATGGTTCTCTATTGCGGGAGCAGCGGTGGGGATGCTGATTTATAAATATATCATCGGGGAACATCTTGTGGAAATTATGTCAACAATTATAAAGCGGATACAATATCTAGTGGCAAAGGTTTTGAAGATAGTGTTTAGGCCCATAAAACGCCTTTTTAACAGGGTTTTGACAAAACTGAGGAAAGGGAAAATAAAAATAAAAAAACAGTTAAAAAAGAAGTTGACGGGCGACATAAAAAGGGTTAAGATAACATTATGTAAACGCAAAAAGCCAAAAAACAAAAGGGGAAGTTATGAGCCGTAGAGTCGCATTTAGGGGTAAACGGCAAAACCGTCTGGGAATGTTTCTGGTTTCTGTAGTTATTATCATGCTATTGGTGGTTGTATCTGTAAACAGTTTTTTGTTAAAACAAAAGCAGGATGTATATGCCGCCAGAGAAGCCGAACTGGACGCGTTAATTGCCGCCGAAGAACAAAGAACAATTGAATTAGAGGAATTTAAGAAATACACCCAGACACAGGCATATATTGAAGAAATAGCTAAGGAGAAGCTGGGGCTTGTCCGGGAGGGCGAGATTGTATTTAAGATGAATTAGGACATTTTCGAATACGGCAGATAGCTGTAAATCGGTAAATGTCCTTTTTTTGTCATATTTTTTTTGTTTTCCGCTCCGCATTTTGACAAATTTTGCAAAGGAAATTCTATATAATAATGGCAAAAACGGAAAAGAGTGATGAATATGAAGTGGAATTTGATGGAGCGGGAAGATTTCAGCCATACTGTATTACCGGAGTATGGCAGGCGAAAATTGATTCTTTATGCGGATACCTTAAAAGAGATTGCCGAAAGCTTTGAAGAAATGCCGGAAATGGAAACAAAATCCCAGCTGCAGCTTTATTTATATAAAACTAGACAGGAACAAAATGTTTTGCTTGCAGGACAGTTGGACGAGACTGCCCGGGTGCTGAGCGAACTTGCCAGTGAAACCTATGCAGTTTCCAATCTTATGGAGAGGCTGCGTAGAAAAATCAGAAAAGGCCTGCGGGAGAATGGCCTTATAGTAAAAGACCTATATGTGGTTGAAATGAAGGAGCATCTGGAAATCGGATTGACAGTCAAAGCTCCTTATGAAGAAATCTACCATACAGATGACATTATGGAGTTTGTAAGCGGATTATGCCATAGAAAACTCCGCCAGATTAATACCAATGCTTCCTATGTCCATGAAGATCCTGTAACGCTGGTATTTGAAGAGGAAGTCAACTATTTTGTGGTTGAAGGCGTAGCCAAAGCAAAAAAAGAAGGGGAGAGTGATTCAGGGGACAGTTATCTGCTAAAAGAATTTGATAAAGGAGTGTATCTGGCAGCTGTTTCCGACGGAATGGGCTCCGGTACGGAGGCGGCAAAAGACAGTGAACGGATGATGGACCTTTTGGACAAGTTTATGGAAACGGGTTTCCATATGGAGAAAGCCATTACGCTGTTAAATTCCATGATTTATTTACAAGGAGCAGAAGAGCGTACATTGACATTAGATTCCTGTGAGATAGATTTGTATCAGGGGACATGCCGGTTTTTGAAATACGGCGCGGCAGTTTCTTTTATTAAACGGGGAAAAAAGGTGTGGAAAATAGGGACAAGCTCCCTGCCTTTAGGTATTTTTTCTAAAGGGGAACCCGAAGAATATGCATATGGGCTGGAGGACGGGGATTATCTTATTATGATGACCGACGGAGTGGTAGACGCCTATGAGAATAATCATTTTGGAATGCCTCTTCATGAATTTATAGGGCAGCTGGAATATGAAAACCCACGGCAAATGGCAAATATGCTGATGAATATGGCGGTTGCCAATGCGGAGGGGCAGATCCGGGATGATATGACGGTAATTGTACTGGGAATATGGGCAAATACTTGATTTTTATCAATAAAAAAGATATATTTAAACTAGCGGACAAGTACCTGGTTCATGAACATGACTGAGAGATATCATGATTACAAAAGTAAAAGAATACATTGAAAAATATCATATGATAAATTCCGGTGATAAAGTAATCGTTGGACTTTCGGGAGGGGCAGATTCTGTCTGCCTTCTCTTTTTATTGCATCATTTATCCGGGGAGATGGGATTTTCCCTGTCAGCAGTTCATGTAAACCACAAGCTGCGGGAAGAAGCAGACAGGGAAGCGGAGTTTGTAAAAGAGCTTTGCCAACAGTGGAATGTGGAATTGGAAATAAAATCCATAGAAGTCAGGGAATATGCTAAGGAGCAGCGTTTATGTCTGGAAGAGGCTGCGCGAAGTCTCAGGTATGGAATCTTTGAAGAGGCTGCTTTGAAAAGTGAAGGCGCTGTGAAGATTGCATTGGCCCATCACCAGAATGATCAGGCGGAGACGGTCCTGTTTCATTTATTTCGTGGAAGCGGTATCCGGGGGCTGGCAGGAATCCGGCCCGTAAGGGATAACTATATCAGGCCGCTTTTGTGCGTGGAAAGAGAGGAAATAGAAGCATTTATAGCAGAAAAAGGATTATCTTTTGTAACGGATGCCAGCAATTTTGATACGGCCTTTGCCCGGAATAAAATACGTCATAATCTGCTTCCCATGGCAGAAAAAGAAATCTGCAATGGAAGTATAGCGCATATTGCACAGAGTGCGGAGCTTATGAGGGATGCAGCAGATTTTTTGGAAGATATAACGGAGCAGGTTTATAGGAACAAGGTCAAGGAACAACCGGACGGCTGGCATATTGATAGAGAAGAATTGGAAAATCTGCCGCCCTATTTAAAATCTGCTATTATTTACAAAATGTTATATAGGGCATGTGGAAAAAAAAGAGACATAGCCAGAGTGCATGTGGATAGTATAGAAAAGCTTTTGAAAGGGCAAAGCGGCAGAAGAAGCACGCTGATTTATGGTTTGCAGGCTGTGATACAGCAGAGGGACCTTGTAATCAGGCCAAAGCAGCAGGGTGAAGTGAATATCTGCGGCATGGAAGCATTAGATATTACGGGAACTTCCACTGTGGAGATTGGAGAGGGTATGAACCGTGTTTCTATCAGGTGCAGACTTTTTTCTTATGAAAAAACTGTGTCCATTCCACAGAAACCATATACGAAATGGTTTGATTATGATAAAATAAATAATTGTCCGGTAGTGAGGACCAGACAGGAAGGGGATTTCTTTTATTGCGGCGAAAGGGCAAGAAAAAAATTAAAGGATTTTCTTATTAATGAAAAGATTCCTCTTCTTGAAAGAGATAATATATGGCTGATTGCGGACGATAAACATATCATGTGGATTCTGGGATACAGAATCAGCAATTTTTATAAAATTACCGATGAAACAAAACGGGTTTTGGAAATTACCGTATTTGGAGGAAATGAACATGAGTGATAAAATTACGGAACTGTTGTCGGAAAAACAGGTAGATGACCGTATCCGGCAGTTGGGTGCACAGATTACCCAGGATTATGAAGGGGAAGAAGTATTATTTGTCTGTACCTTGAAAGGAGCCAGCTTTTTTGCCTGCGAGTTAGCAAAACGGACTAAAGTGCCGCTGAAGATGGACTTTATTGTAGCGGCAAGCTATGGAAACGAAATGCAATCTTCCGGGGAAGTGCGGATGGTAAAAGATTTGGAAGAGTCTATAGAGGGCAAGAATGTTATTATTGTTGAGGATATCATAGATACGGGAAGAACCTTAAGTTATCTTATGGATTTGTTCAAGAAAAGAAATCCCAAAACTTTAAAGCTGTGTTCGCTTTTGGATAAACCGGAGAGAAGAGTTGTGGATATTCAGGCGGATTATACGGGATTTGAGATTCCGGATTTGTTTGTAGTAGGATATGGTCTGGATTATGCCCAAAAATATAGAAATTTACCTTATATCGGTGTAGTAGAACCAGAGGAATAAACAGGAGGCAGCATTGAAAAAGAAATCACACGGACTGGGAATATTTTTTATCCCTATAATTTTATTATTATTATTTGGAATTTATCTGGAAATGGTAAAAGGAAATGCAAGAGCCTATACCAGAGCCCAATTTAAGGCTGATGTTGCCGCAGGAGAAGTTCTGCAGGTAGAAATTGTGCCTAATGAACAGACTCCCAGCGGGCAGTTAAACATTACCTTTAAGGATGGTTCTGAATCGGTTTTATATGTGGCCGATGTAGAGGATATGGAAACCATGCTGGAGAAAAACGGTATTCCAGTGTTAAGGAATAATATTCCACAGGATACGTGGTTTAAGCTTTTATTGCCTTCACTGATTGTCTTTATTGGGGTTATTTTTGTTATGATGATCGCCAATAATCAGTCAGGCGGCGGTTCAGGCAGCAGAATGATGAATTTTGGAAGAAGCCGTGCCAGATTAAGCATAGGCGGAATGAATAAAGTCACTCTGAAGGATGTAGCCGGACTAAAAGAGGAAAAGGATGAACTGGAAGAAATTGTAGAATTCTTAAGAGAACCCCAAAAGTTTGTTAATGTAGGGGCAAGGATTCCCAAGGGTGTTCTGTTAGAAGGACCGCCCGGTACAGGTAAGACGCTGCTGGCAAAAGCAATTGCGGGTGAGGCCAATGTGCCGTTCTTTTCCATTTCCGGTTCGGATTTTGTGGAAATGTTTGTAGGTGTAGGTGCATCCCGTGTAAGAGATTTGTTTGAGGATGCAAAAAAGCATGTTCCCTGTATTGTTTTTATTGATGAAATTGATGCCGTTGCAAGAAAGCGTGGCACAGGTATGGGCGGCGGACATGATGAAAGAGAGCAGACCCTGAACCAGCTTCTTGTAGAAATGGACGGTTTTGGGGAAAATGAAGGAATTATTGTTCTCGCTGCCACGAACCGGGTGGACATTCTGGATCCGGCAATTATGAGACCGGGCAGGTTTGACAGGAAAATTGCTATCGGAGTACCGGATGTAGGTGGCAGAGAGGACATCCTAAAAATATATGCAAAGAATAAACCCCTGAGTGAAGATGTGGATTTAGAACATATTGCCCAGACAACTTCCGGGTTTACGGGAGCTGATCTGGAAAATCTCTTGAATGAGTCTGCTATTATTGCAGCAAAGGCAGACCGGGCTTATATTAACCAGGAGGACGTTAAGCAGGCCTATATCAAGATAGGAATCGGTACGGAAAAGAGAAGCCGTGTTGTTTCCGACGAGGAGAAAAAGATAACGGCATATCATGAAGCCGGTCATGCAATCTTATTTCATGTGCTGCCGGATGTGGGACCGGTATATACGGTTTCCATTATTCCTACCGGTCTGGGAGCAGCGGGATATACCATGCCGTTGCCGGCAAAGGATGAAATGTTCTTAACGAAAGGAAAGATGCTGCATCAGATTATGGTTTCTTTAGGCGGCAGGATTGCAGAAGAGCTGATTTTTGATGATATTACAACCGGGGCATCCAGCGATATTAAAAAGGCTACGGAAGTTGCCCGTAAAATGGTTACCCGTTATGGTATGTCTGCCAATATCGGTGTTATCAATTATGATGAAGAGGGCGATGACGTATTTATCGGCCGGGACCTGGCACATGCCAGAAACCATAGTGAGCTTGTTGCGGGCAAGATTGATGCGGAAGTTAAGGATATCGTAGATGATTGTTATGCAAAAGCAAAAGAAATTATTATGGGAAATGAAGAAGTTTTGCATAAATGCGCCGAGTTATTATTGAAGAAGGAACGTATTACTATGGCGGAATTTGAAAAATTGTTTTAATATTGTGCAATATTACTAAAAAATGCCTATTTAATTTGGTTATATTTGTGAATGGTGAGTCTAGACTCTATAGGGGGGTATTGTTATAATGTACTCGTAACCCCCCAATACATTACATAGTTTTTTGCTATACCCCAAAAGAAATACCTTCTCGAAAAAGACAGCTGTGCGACTGCTGTCTTTTTTCCTGTTTATCTTTTGTGCTGCTGCTTGCAAAAAATATTTGTGGAATGTCAAAACTGATTATGTTAGAATAAAATACAGTAGGTGAATCATGGGAGGTTCATATGTTTTATAATTCCTTATCAAAATTAGAACAAAGTCAGGCCATTAGTGATAAACTGAGCCTTTCGAGCAATTCCGAACAACTTAAAAGTAGATT
>CAZZHJ010000079.1:0-9303 GCA_964653815.1 uncultured Lachnospiraceae bacterium | reverse complement strand
TATGAATTTGATGAAGAGCGTGAAATGAGGCTGATCCGTGAAGATGAGAGGGGGATTGGCCGTGAAGAAGGGTTGGAGAAAGGTCGTGAGGAAGGGCGAGAAGAGGGCCGTATAAAAGTAGAGCGCATACTGATGTTAAACAAAATCCTTTTGTCTGACAACCGCATTGATGATTTGAAAAGAGCAGTAGATGATGAAGAGTATCGTAAAACATTGTGTGAGGAATACTGCATTTAATGAAATTCCAATTCTATACAAAACCCCTCTCCCAAATCTGCCGATTCCCCCAGTTTGATTTCCACACACATGGCATCGGAGAATTTCTTTACCAGGTACAACCCCATTCCCGTGGCATTTTGGCGGTTCTGATGGTTTCCAGTAAAGCCCTTATCAAAAATAAACGGAGCATCCTCCGGCAAAACCCCCTTTCCGTTATCGGAAACGAAGAGTACGGTTTTGTCGGAGTCTTTTTGTGTGGAAAGGCGGATTTCTCCCTTCCCAGGATCGGCGTATTTTATGGCATTGCTGAGAAGCTGTGCAATCATAAAGCTTAACACTTTTTTGTCCGTTACAACCGTAAGGGGCTGAAGGTCTGAAAAAACCGTAATGTTCTTTTCCTCTATATATGGCTGGAAATCGGATAAAACGAGGGAAACGCATTCATCCAGTTCCACTTTGGAAAAGTGATAGTCCACATGGTCTGCCTGTAAACGGGCGTAATATAAAATACGCTCCACATCTTCTGAAATCAGATGGAAGACATAGCCCATACGGCTTTGGACATAAGGGCTCATTTCCTCGCTGTGATTTCCCATAACAAGGGCGGCAAGGGAAAGGGGCGTCTTCATTTCATGGGTCCAGGCTTCGATATAGTCCCGGTAATTTTCCAGATTCAGCTGTTTTTCGTTGAGAGCGTCGGTAAGGCTTTCAAACCGGTCATACAGCTGTTTCATGGCAGGCTGTAAGGGAGATGGCATAAGAGCCGACAGCTGCCGGAAGGATTCTTCATCCATATTTTCAAGAAAGCTTTCCAGAGCCTTCAGCTGCCTTTTCTGGTTCCTGCTTTCTAAAAGATAACCGGCGGTAAGGACAATTGCCGTAAAGAGAATGAGGAATAATCCCACGGTTTTTAACATGCCGGGATTTAACAGCCATGTAACAAAGAAAAATGTCACATCTGTCATAAAAAAGAGAAGCAGCCAGTGTCCTGTTTTATACAATAAGTTTTTCATAAATTATCCACCTCCAGATAGTAGCCCTGTCCCCGAAGATTCTGTATAACCCCTTCCAGTCCAAGGGCGCCAAGCCTTTTCCGAAGCCTTGCAATGTTGACCTGCAGGATGTTCTCGTCACAGAATTCCTCAGTGCCCCACACTGCGTCAAAAAGCTCCGCTCTTGTTACCACAGCAGGGTGGCGTTCCATCAGAAGCCGTATGATTTTTCCTTCGGTTTCTGGTAAAATGACATGCGTGTCTTTAAATATCAGCTTATAGGTATCCGTATCGAGGAACAGCCCGCCTGCCAGAATCAGGCTTTTTACCTTCTGGAAATTTTGTAAAAGCCGTGCGGCGCGGGCTAAAAGCCGGTCGGGGTGGCATGGCTTTACCAAAAAGTCGTCGGCTCCAAGGCCTAAAGCGGTAAGTTCATCCTCAAGGGTATCCCTGGCAGTCAGAATCAAAATGGGAAAAGAGGTATGGGCTTTCAGCCATTTGCATAATTCAAAGCCGGATTTGCCGGGAAGATTGATATCCAGTACCAACAGGTCCGGATCAAAGTCCATGATTTCCTGTTCCGGCGCGGCAAAGGAAGAGATACCGCTTACCTGGTATCCCTTCTTTGCAAAGGTCATCATAATTTCTTCTTTCAGATACGTATCGTCTTCTACTATCATAATCCGTATCAAGGCTTATTACCTCCCTCTGGATAGTTTTAATTCCATGATTTCCCTGCAAGCAGTTCGTTTTACCACATGGATATAGACAAATTCCGTTAAGATGAACAGCCCGAAGGCAGCAGCCGCCATCAGTGCCACCAGAGCAAAAGATGAGGTGGAAGGAAGTCTTAAAAAGCTTCCAAACATGGAGAATACGGCAAATACACCGTTTATGGCAGCTATGAAAAGTACAAGGTTAAAAAATGTCTGTATCTGGCTTTTAGTTGACTGACACAGGGCTTTTCTGTCTCCGCCAAGCATCATCAGGGTAGTGTAGCGGCGTTTGTTCTGACGCTGCCAAATCAGGTATTTCAGACCGATGACCGTGTTGGCAATGAGCAGGAATAAAATGCCAAGATAAAGTGTCAGGTAGCTTGATGCCACCGTATAAAAAAGATTCCGCCCGATTCCTCCCAGGTAGCTGTCATATTCCAGCCCATGGGACGAAAGCCTTTGCCCCATATCGGAAAGTGCAGCCAGAAGTCCTTTTTCCTCCGTAATGTTCTCGGCCAGATGAAAATTATAGCAGAAAGGTTCGGAATTGTCTGCAATTTCTTCAAAGACCTCATCAGGAACAATCAGTGCGGCATAAAGGGAAATCATACGGTCGGCAACGATATTGTCCTGATATAAGCAGGGCAGAAGGGTGTATTCTGAGCCGTTTACCTCTATGGTAACATTCTGCTTTAAGGCGGCATTCATAATATTGGTAAAGTTAGGTCCCGGATCAGAGGAAAATAATGCCATCTGGTTCGGAGCCAAAGAGAGAGGCTCTTTTCCCATTGCGGACATCAGCCCGTTATAGCTGGATTCCGAAATGACGTATTCGCCGCCGCCTGTGATATTTTCCATCATATTATCCCGAAGGTCCGATTGGGGAAGCGCTGCCAGTGCGTTTTTTACAGGCTCTAAATCCCGGGAAGTATAAGAGTAAGAAAGATATACGGGATAAGAGGCTTCTATCATGGAAGAAACTTCCGCATCCGAAAGAAAACTTTGGATTTCTGCGTCGGTTCCCTTGACGGAAAGGTCTGTGGTCCTTGTTTCGTGGCTGCCTGCCGCTGTGCCGATGCCAAAAGAGATACAGGCTAAGGACAGAAGCAGAAGCAGAGAGGAAACAGCCAGTGATTTGTGCTGGAAGAGCACATTTTCCTGAAGCTGTCTGGCAGTAAACACGGCAAGTCCCGCTTTGCGCCTGCTTTTCTTTTCGATTCTTTTTCCTATGACATACCCCAGACCCTTATAAAGGGAAAAGGTGCCAAGGATTCCGAAGACAAATACCATAAGAAATGCCAAAAATCCAAGGCTGTTTAAGGCTGTTATGCCAATGGCGTAAGCAATGATAAGGAAGAGCGCTCCTGACAAAAAGAAGAAGGGGCCGCTTCCTGATGTTGTCTGCTCTGATTCCTTGGCAAAATCATCAGCCAGAAACGCCGCCGGTTCTATACGGGAAAGGTCCATACAGATAATGAGTACGGATAGCAGCTGTACAAGGACAAAGCCGCAGACAGTATATAAAATGGCAGCGGGAGAAAAGGAAATACGATGCCCGATAATGCCCAAGCCTACAAGCTTTGCGGTAGTCAGGCTGATTCCTTCCGTCAGAAACAGGGCAAAGGGAATGCCTGTCAGCAGGGAAATCAGGCTGTTTGCAAGGCTTTCGCAAAAGAGCATGGCAAAAAGGCGGCTGTATTTCATTCCCAGCATAAGGTACATGCCAAATTCCTTCCGCCTGCTGTCCGTCTGGTATTTGCAGGCAAAATATACCAGAAAGAATACAAAGAACAATGAAACGATATATACTAAGGGAATCAGCTTAAACAGCTTTGAAACCGCATCGCTTTCTACGGTGGCAAGGTAGCGCATCACATCCTGTTCCTTTAAGGAAAGAAGAGTGTAGAAGGCTGCAATGGCAATGATCAGGGAGCCGAAGAACAGACCATTGTCTTTTCTGTGTCTGATGGCATTGCGCCATACCTGCTTAAAGAACATTTGCGCTCCCTCCTCCCAATTGTGCGATAACGGTTACAATCCGTTCGTAAAAGGCTTCCGTCGTTTCTTCCTTCTGCTTCCGCCTGAGTTCATGGAAGAGCCTTCCGTCCTGAATGAAAAGAATGCGGGAACAATAGCTTGCTGCGTTGGGGTCATGGGTAACCATCATAATGGTTTTGTGTTCTTCTTTATTCATGGCGGCAAGCATATCCATAAGGATTTTGGAGTTCTTACTGTCCAGTGCGCCTGTGGGCTCGTCCGCCAGTATGATGCCGGGGTTGGAAATAAAAGCCCTGGCGGCAGCTATCCTCTGTTTTTGACCGCCGGACATCTGGGCAGGAAATTTATCCAAAATCTCTGTAATGTCAAAACGTTCTGCAATCCGCCTGATTTCATCTTTTGCTTTTTCCAGGCTGATTCCCTGTAAGGACAGGGGCAGGGCAATATTTTCCTGTGCAGTCATATTGTCTAAAAGTTCAAATTCCTGGAAGAGATAGCCGATTTTCCGGCCTCTGTAGTCTGCAAGGGCGCTTCCCTTGAAGGATGCGATATCTTTATCCTTTAAAAGGATTTTCCCGGAGCTTGGTTTTATCATGGTGGCAATGCAGTTTAAAAGGGTGGTTTTGCCGGAACCGCTTGCGCCCATAATGCCGAGGAATTCCCCGTCCAGCACATCGAAAGAAATACCTTGCAGGGCTTCTGTTTTTTGGGTACCTTTACCGTAACTTTTTGTAAGCCGGTCTACCTGTAAAATACGATTTTGATTCATAAGTATCCTCCTGTCGGTTGTTTGCTCTCATTATAGGCATGAGAACGACCGGATACCACTTACAGCTGCTGTAAGGTTGGTTTTATTATAGCAAAGCCCCGTAAAAGGGCAACATTTTTTACTTTTATCCACATATATTGTATAATAAACCACGTAAGAGGTATCTATGAAAAACAGGCGCACACGGTTTAGAATGGTTATGGGAGGCATTGCAACTGCCTATCTGCTTCTTGCAGGATATTGGTTTTTTACGGGAAGGTTTCGTGAGGATAACATGAAGGAAACAGTAATATGGCAGTCAGAAACGGAAAATGACAGTAAGCCGGAAGGGACAGGCGGAAAGAAAATCGCCCTGACCTTTGACGACGGTCCTCATCCTGTCTATACCCCCATGCTTTTGGATGGATTGAAGAAACGGAACGTGAAGGTTACATTTTTTCTTATGGGAAGCGCAGTAGAAAAATATCCCGATATTGTGAAGCAAATTGCAGATGACGGCCACTTAATCGGAAACCATACCTTTCATCATGTAGGACTAAAAAATGCTGATGCGGCTTTGATTGAATCTGAGGTAATCTCCGTCAATGAACTGATTGAGGAGGTGGCGGGAGAGCAGCCCCAGTTTATCCGCCCGCCCTTTGGAAAATGCGATACCGGGATTGAAAGCGATACGGGGATGATCTGCGTTTTGTGGAACATTGATCCCCAGGACTGGTGTACAAAGGATGCCTCTAAGGTGGTTAAAAGAGTTATGGCAAATGCAAAAGATAACGGCATTATTCTGATGCATGACCAGTATAAAACAAGTGTTATGGCGGCGTTTACCATTATAGATGAGCTGCAGAAGGAGGGCTATGAGTTTGTAACCGTGGATGAAATACTTCTGGATTGAAAGAAGCTGTGAAAGCAAATTTCTAGTGACGGGAGAGGGAGAAAGTGTTATTATTTTTGTGTATTGTAAGAGCCGCTTTTAAAGGCGGCGGTCTTATATTATGAAGGAAGTAATTGACCATGGATATGAATTTATTTGACTATATGCGGGAAAACAAAATGGAGAAGGAGTCTCCCTTAGCGGCAAGACTGCGTCCCACTACTCTGGATGAGGTGGTAGGGCAGCAGCATATCATCGGCAAGGACAAGCTGCTTTACCGTGCCATAAAGGCGGACAAGCTGGGAAGCGTGATTTTTTACGGACCGCCGGGAACGGGAAAGACAACCCTTGCCAAGGTTATCGCCAATACTACCAGTGCGGAATTTACCCAGATTAATGCCACGGTAGCCGGGAAAAAGGATATGGAAGAGGTTGTAGCAAAAGCGAAAGACACCTACGGCATGTACGGGAAAAAGACCATTCTCTTTGTAGATGAGATTCACCGATTTAATAAGGGGCAGCAGGACTATCTTCTGCCTTTTGTGGAGGACGGGACTCTGGTATTAATCGGCGCTACCACGGAAAATCCTTACTTTGAGGTAAACAGCGCCTTGATTTCACGCTCCATTGTATTTGAATTAAAGCCCTTGGACAAGGAAGATGTTTTAACCCTGATTCACAGGGCTGTTTATGATGAGAAAAAGGGCATGGGTGCATATCAGGCGGTAATTGATGATGATGCGGCAGAATTTCTTGCGGAAATTGCGGGAGGGGATGCCAGACATGCCTTAAATGCCATAGAGCTGGGCATTTTAACCACGCAGCGAAGCGAAGACGGAAAAATTCACATTACCCTGGAGGTGGCAAGCGAGTGTATCCAGAAGAGGGTAGTCCGTTATGACAAGACGGGAGATAACCATTACGATACCATTTCCGCCTTTATTAAGAGTATGCGGGGCTCAGACCCGGATGCGGCGGTTTACTATCTTGCCAGAATGCTTTATGCAGGGGAGAGCGTAACCTTTATTTCCAGGAGAATTATGATCTGTGCCGCTGAGGATGTGGGGCTGGCAGACCCTAATGCCCTGACGGTAGCGGTCAGTGCGGCCCAGGCTGTTGAGCGCGTGGGAATGCCGGAGGCGAGGATTATTTTATCGGAGGCAGTTTCCTATGTGGCGAGCGCGCCCAAGAGTAATGCCGCCAATAATGCCATAGATGAAGCTTTTCAGGAGGTGGAGAAGAGCGGGAACCTTCCCATTCCCACCCATTTGCAGGATGCACACTATAAAGGTGCGGCAAAGCTGGGACACGGCGTCGGTTATTTATATGCCCATGATTATGACAAACACTATGTGGAGCAGCAGTATCTGCCCTAAGAATTGAACGGAAAAGAATTTTACCGTCCTACGGATAACGGCTATGAAAAGAAAATTAAGGAGCATATGAAATGGTTAAAGGAAAAGCAGGAAGAAATATAAAACAACGTTTGATAATGATTTCTTTAGATGCGGTGGGACAGCGGGATATTGCTTATTTATGCACCCTCCCCAATTTTAAAAGCCTTTGGGAACGGGCGGCAAAATGCGCCCATGTGCAAAGTGTCTACCCTTCTATTACCTATCCTGCCCATGTTTCCATTGTAACAGGCAAAAAACCGGTTCATCACAGGGTCATCAATAATACCAGACTGCAGCCGAAACGCCCTGCTCCGGACTGGATCTGGCAGAGAAGATTTATAAAGGGAACAACCCTGTACGATGAAGCACTGAAAAAAGGGTGGAAGGTTGCCGCCCTGCTCTGGCCTGTGACGGCAAGAAGCCGTATTACCTATAACCTGCCTGAAATTTTTGCCAACAGATTCTGGCAGAATCAGGTAATGGTTTCCGCATACAACGGAAGCGCTTTATATGAAATGGATTTGTACCGCAGATTCGGGCATATGATGGATGGTATCCGTCAGCCTGCGCTGGATAACTTCGTCCATGCCAGCGCGCTTTATACCATCAGACATTATAATCCGGAAATGATGCTCATTCATTTTACGGATGTGGATACCAACAGACATATTTACGGGGTGGACCATCCCAAGGTAACGGAAGCTTTGGAAAGGCATGACAAGCGTCTGGGAGAATTGATGGATGCCCTTAAGGCCACAGGGGATATGGATAAAACAACAGTAGTTATACTTGGAGACCATTGCCAGTATCAGACAGAGCGGGTAGTGTACTTTAATTACCTGTTGAAAAAGGCAGGATTTTTAAAAGCCAAGGGAGACGTCATTACAGATTACACTTATATTTCAAAAAACTGTGACGGCTGTACCTATATTTACGAAAATCCCAAAAAAAAGGCGACAAAAAGAGATTTCAAAAAACTGACAGCACTGTTAGAAAAATGCAAAGAGAATCCTGTCTGCGGAATAGACCGCATATTTACGGGAAAAGAAGCAGGAGAACTGGGAGCAGATGACAGATGTGTCTATTTAATAGAAGCGAAAGAACCTGTTTTTTATCTGGATGCCTGCCATACCCTGACTGAGCCTGTAGAAGAAATGAAAAAGGGAAAAATGCGGGCTGTCCATGGGTATCTGCCTGATAAGCCGGATTATGAAACTTTCTTTATGGCGTTTGGCTATGGTATAAAAGAAGGAGTGGAAATTCCTTCCATGCACCTTTATGACGAGGGGCCTACTTTGGCAAAAATAATAGGTGTTACCTTACCTGATACAGACGGCAGATGTTTTGATGAGATATTGAAATGATTTCCTAATATAGAACCATTAAAACAGTTCTTTCATAATAGCTGCATAAACAGCTTCATTCCGTCTTTGCCAGTGGTCACAAAGGGCAGAGGCGGTTTTTTCGTCGGGAACAGCCAGCTTCAGCTCAATCAACGTTTCTCCACGTTCCGTAGCGGCAAGGACAGCCTGGTAGTTTCCACCGGCGGTTTTAAAATATTGTCCTGTAACGGCTGTCTCATTTCGCAGTTCCATGGAATTCTCTTTTAAATAATTGTCGATTTCTTCCTGGATTGGTTCCGGTATATTGTTGCGGAAAAAAGTCAAAGTGGAACGCCCTTCTTCGGTTAACATAAGTTGCGTGCGGTTGTGGACGGTTTTTGTGGAAATCAGACGGATTTCGCAAAGTTCCCCGATTGCCTGCTGCAGTGTCAGATAGTTGGTGTATTCCTTTTCCAGGATAAATCCTTCTATCTGCGCTCTGGTCAAAGGGAAGGATACCCGGTCCAGCATGTATAATACAATCAGTTTATATAAAGTCATAGGTTCCTGTGTCATATCTAAACCTCTTTTCTGATATTTTCTAAATCTTTCCCCTGAAAGCTGCCCGTTTCCCTGCAAAGCTTATGAAAGCTGTTTAAAACATCCCGTTTATTTAAGCTCCATTTGGGAGCAATCAGCAAATCCTTAGGACCGTCGCCTGTAATGCGGTGGACGACAATACGGGGATTTAAACGGGTAATGCAGGCAAGAAGAGTGTGGAGATATTCTTCTTTGGAATAGACGGGAACCAGTCCCTTTTCATACTCCACAGCCAAGTCCGTATTTTTTAAAATATGTAACAGTTGTAATTTTATTCCAAAAGGCTCAATTTGGTTAACATAATTTATTGTTTCTAATATGCGCTCCAGGTTTTCGCCGGGAAGTCCCAAAATGGTATGCACGTACTGATGTTGCTGTCAAGGTTGTCGGCATCGCTTATATGGTTGGTGAGATCTATC